>NZ_VZQN01000025.1:0-112592 GCF_014397645.1 Paraburkholderia sp. 31.1 | reverse complement strand
GGCATCATGCGACGCACCAGCGCTTCTTTTCTTTCTGCTGAGTAGGCTTTCATTCACCCTGATTTTACCGCCCCCGGACCATGTCTATAAGATTCAGATAACACGACAAGTAGTCTGACGCCGGGGGATCAGCATTCACCAAAACAGCCGCACGTACGGAAGGGAGGTACGTCTACTTCGATCTCAAGTCTCAACGTGCTAGCGCGCAGTTAATCTTCTGAGGGGCGGACGATGCGGGGGCTCGGCAAGCGAGCCCGCAATGTCCACCCGGCGCGTGGTATCGATCGGAGCGTAGGGCTAAACGGCGGCCGGACTGAGTGAAAGCGACTTGATACGTACTCGTACGCACGAGACGGGTACCACCGGGTGATTCACCCGTGACGTCGAGAAACAGGCGTCACCTTTGCGAACATTGTGCTGAACAACGCGCGCCAGCGCAGCAGCTCCGCTCTCTCTCCGATATGCATTGTTTCCGCCGCCTTGCATATCGATAGACGTTGACTGCGCAGTTCGTCTGCGACACGATCCGCGAGATCAGGAAAATCCAGCGACTGACCTTGTGCCTCGATGGCCTTGCGCAGGTTTGACTCCCGGTATAAAGCGAACTTTTCCGACGCCCCGAAATAACCGTTGCGCACAACATGTGTAACAGCTCTCGGGAAAGTCGCGCCGAATTTCAGAAGTAACTCCAAGCTATCGCGTTGTCGATTGATGACCCACAGTACGACGAGACGTCGCGCCAGTTCGTCGAGCGCATTGGCGAGCGTCCCGCCGTAATGCGCTACACCCGTCTGGCTACGAGCCGCCGTATTAACGACGACCACCGAATCACGGTGCGCATCGCAAAAGTTGAGGAGATCCATCCACCCATTGACGTCGTCCAAATCGCACGACGCGCACTCGACTTCATCATGAACGGCCTTCATGACATCGGGATTGGACGTATCGGTCTCGACCAGCGCGACATTGACGTCCACGCGCCGCAGATAGTCGACTAGGGCCAGCGTCACGAAACTCTTGCCAACACCACCTTTGCTGCCGCCGATCATATAGATGGGAGGATTTTCCGTTGCCATGTCTCACCTCTACAAGTTTTCGGTATCAGGACTGATCGGAAATCCGAGGTAGCCCTGCATCTTTGTGACTTCTGGTCTGCTTGCTCGCCCGCTTCGATTCTGCCGTGGTTCAGCTCGCGGTGGGCTGTCCTGTGCCGTAGTCGGCCGGGCCGAGTTGCTTGCCCGTGCTGGCCCAGCGCCATAAGTTCGTATCGCTTCTTTGTTTTCGCGACTGATGCGCACCTGATCAGCCCGTCGCATCGCATATCTCAATGAATTGAGATTCACGTCGATTCCTTCCTGCGCTGCCTGCTCTATCAATTCGCCGAGGGTGTAACCCTTATCTCGCGCTGTATTGATTTGCGTCCGAATGGATTGAACGCCGTCTCCTACCTTGAGATGCTGATTGTCTTTCGCCTTTTCAGGCAGCGCATCCAGCCTTCTGCCGAGGGCCTCCCATTGCCCTCGAGTGAAACTCCTGACAGCCGACATGATTCGCTCCAGTGCAACGTCTCACATATATCTTGCGTAGGCATTTGTCCATCGTCAATACCTGTTCCTGTCGATCATCGCGATTGATGGAATACATCGGATTCCATAGGAATGTAGAGGAAGAAAAAAATATTTTTTATGTTGTTATCTGACTCCGATAGATTTACATAGCAGTCAACATACATTGCCGCAAGCACAGACGGACGTCGGCGGCGCACAAAATTCAGATGCGAGTCGAGCAACACGGAGTACAGCCATGGCACCTATTAGACTACAGGTAGACAAACTCGTGCTTGTCCCTACTGAGCCGTCTTTAACGCACCGCCGTCTCACATACGTCATCCGACGTGGACGGAAGATCGCAGCCATGCAACAGCGCCTGCACACCAGTACCACCTGCGTTACGCAGGATGGCGTGTAAGTGGCACTTTCCGTTTCTCGCGTGCTGACTGCCGACCTCGCTGCCTTTACACCAGATTTACTCTGGATTGACCGTCTGCACGCATGCGACTTTCATTTTTGTAGCGCTGCGCTGAGCACGCGGCGCACTGCGATTACGCGCGACTGAAAATCTGTCCTATGTGAGTTGTAGATCACGTGCATCCGGCTAGCGCGGAGCCAAAGAAGCAAACGTAAAAATGAGGTACTGCAGGATAGGCTTGCGCCGGCTTTGGACGCCATCCACTCATCGCGCTGTTCTTGCTTATTGTTGGGTATGCATGGGGGGGCGAATGTGGTTGCTGAAGAATGGCCAGTAAGAGCGCAATCTCAATGGCACTATCTACGACGATGCGGCCTGTACCGCGTTCGTGCGCGAGGCGGTGATACCTCAACTCGGCCAGCATCCGGGTCGTGTCTTCACGCGCTACGCATTGCGCCTCGATCTGCTCGCCTGGCTGGCTCAGTTCGACAACGAACAAGAGCGCATGCTGTGCTTCGACTATGCAGGCGATTGGGATTTGTTCGTCGATCTTGTGGGCGACGTGCCGGATGGCTGGCTAGCGTGCCACATCGGCCAAGCGCTGAGCGCGGAACGCTCGGAAATGTACTTTGGTGAGCATGGCGGCCGGCATCACGTGCTGCACGATACGCGTGCGAACCGATACGCGATGCAGGGCTGACCGCGCGCGGCCGATGCGTAAAAGTCGGGGTTTCGGGGATGGCCCACTGGCGCTACAGCGCGAAAGGTCAAAACTTTTGGGATGGCTGCTGACCTTTCTGTGCGTCCACCGGCGAAAGGTCAGGGTTTCGGGGATGGGTTTTTCAGGGTTCTATACCTCAATGCAAGGCAAGCCCGCGACGCGGGCGAGAAAGCCCGAAGGAAAGACGTCGCGGGGAGTCGGTGGCCTGCACGGACAAGTCAGTGTGAGCGCCTATGGCAACGGCTTCAAATCCAGTTCTCGCAGGAAAGCGTTGTGCTTGTCCTTCGCAGCCGCAATCGCCTTTTCAATCTCCACCAGCTCTTGGTGAGTCTCATCCAGAACAATCTCCGTCTCGTTTACCGCCGTACTGATATAGCGCGAGATGTTCAGGTTGAAATCGTTATTCTCGATCTCGGCCATCTCCACCTTGCGTGAGTAGCGCGCCTCTTCCTCGCGGAACTGGTAGGTCTTGATGATCTTGGCGATGTGCTCGGGCTTGAGCTGGTTCTGGCGTTTGCCTTTCTCGAAGTGCTCCGGCCCGCTTGCGTTAATGAACAGGACATCGTCCGGCTTCTTGCACTTCTTCAACACCAGGATGCAGACGGGGATGCCGGTGGAATAGAACAGATTGGCGGGCAGGCCGATCACCGTGTCGACGTGCCCGTCCTTCAGCAGCTTGGTGCGAATGCGTTCTTCCGCCCCACCTCGGAACAGAACGCCGTGCGGCAGGATGATGGCCATCACGCCTTCGTCTTTAAGGTAGTGAAAGCCGTGCAGCAGGAAGGCAAAGTCGGCGGCGGATTTGGGTGCAAGGCCGTGGCTCTTGAAGCGCAAGTCATCGGCCAATGCGTCGGTCGATTCCCAGCGATAGCTGAAGGGCGGGTTGGCGACGATGGCGTCAAAGCTCGGCTTCTTGGCCGGGTTCTGCTCGCGCATCATGTCCCACTCGTTGAGCAGAGTGTCGCCGTGGAAGATCTCGAACTCCGTGTCCTTCACTCCGTGCAGCAGCATGTTCATGCGCGCGAGGTTATAGGTCGTGATGTTCTTTTCCTGTCCAAAGATCTTGCCGATGGTGCCGTCCGCCTTGGCCACCTTCTTGCGCACGTTGAGCAGCAGCGAGCCGGAGCCGCAGGCAAAGTCCAACACGCTTTCCAGCCGTTTCTTGGTGCCGGTCTTCGGCTCTTGGCTGTCCAGCGTGACGATGGAGGAGAGGATGTCGGAAATCTGCTGCGGCGTGTAGAACTCGCCCGCTTTCTTGCCGGACCCGGCCGCAAACTGGCCGATCAGGTATTCATAGGCATCGCCCAGCGCGTCGATGTTGGTGGAGAACTCCGCCAGCCCTTCGGCGATCTTCTGGATGATGGCGCAGAGCTTGGCGTTCCGATCCTCATACTTCTTGCCTAGCTTGGGAGAACTCAGATCGATCTCAGAGAACAGGCCCTGAAA
The DNA here is from genome assembly GCF_014397645.1 of Paraburkholderia sp. 31.1. Taxonomy (NCBI): domain Bacteria; kingdom Pseudomonadati; phylum Pseudomonadota; class Betaproteobacteria; order Burkholderiales; family Burkholderiaceae; genus Paraburkholderia; species Paraburkholderia sp. 31.1. The sequence continues at coordinate 108,457 of NZ_VZQN01000025.1, read as the reverse complement.
GGTGCTCTCGAAGGATTCCGTCTCGATGTACTTGAAGCCTGCCTGCAGCGTGTTCAGCAGTTCCGCGTTTTGAGTGCGGGCCAGGTTGGCGATGCTGTTCCAGAGGTGCGCGGGCTGGATGACGTAGTGCACCTTGCGGCGCATCTGCTTTTCGAACGCCGGGATGTCGTCCACGTTGTTCGCATACCAGAGCGCCAGCGGCACCTTGCGGGTGTCGCCTCCCACATCGGGGTAGTCCCGCCCCAGCTCCCTCTTCGCCGCCGTCTCGTAGTTGTCCGAGAGGTAGCGCAAAAAGAGGAAGGACAGCATGTAGTCGCGGAAGTCGTCCGCATCCATGGCACCGCGCAGTTGGTCAGCGATGCCCCAGAGGGTGTTGCCCAGTTGTTTTTGATTCTTCTCGGTCATGCTTTCGGAATGGGTGCGGGTGCGGCTGCCGGTGAGGGCGGGAACCACTCGGGGTTGAAGGGGAAGCTGCGTCGAAATTCTTCGAAGATTGTGCAAAAGGCAGAGTGCAACGATTCATCGATCTTGGGACTTTCGAAAATCACCCAGTCTCCGTGGCTACTCAGATCGAGAATTCGTTTCTGAAATGCCTTTTCCGATTCACCTTGCTCCGGTCTTAGGCACTCAACCCAAGATTCATATCCGAAGAAAGCGGCCGTCTGCTCCAGCACCCGACGCAGCATATTGAAATGATAATTCTTTAGCTCGCCGTTGTCGCGAGTCTTGCACAGATCAACGAGGGTGGAGAGGTGATGAAACGGTGGAACGTTTTCCCAATTTTCGAGCAGATAGGATTCGGGCTCTTCCCCTTTGGAGAGATAAAATTTAGCAGATGCCTTCTTCCGAAGCTGATTGGCGATAACGTTATAGAAAAGAACGTGGTGAGTTGAGATCACAATGCGTAATTTTTCACCGGCAGCGGAAAGCAAGTGAATCAAATCGTGTGCGACCTTTATCGCGTTGTGTTCGTCGAGCGAAGAGATCGGGTCGTCAATATAGATATACTTTACCCAATCATACGGGTTGCCCTCATCGTTATCGATGACGATTTGAATGATCGCTAGAAAGAAACACCAAATAAAAATGTTTTCTTCTCCCCGTGAGATCTTAATGTTCTCTGCGGCCATATTTTCGGAATCGGGGCCGTGATTCCGAAAGAAGCGGACAACAAACTGTTCTCCGATGACCTCGCCGTCGCTGTCGGTCAAGGGGATCTTATCCAGCTTAAAATCGAAATCGCCATAGTTCCGTAATAACGGGCGAATACGGTTATCCATCTCCAGCCCTTCAAGTCCTGCGAAGAACGTCGAAGTGGGATGGAGCATCAAGTAACGTTCGGTGTCTGCATCGAGATCATTGTGCCAAGTAAAAAGGTCCTCGGTGAAGGCATTAAAGTAAAGCGTGTCACGCTCTTTTGTTTCACCGTCGATATCGACCTTTTTACCCAAGCCCTTGAATGTGGCGGAAAGGCGAGTCTTGCCTGTGCCATTATGAGCATAAAGCAACGCGAATTTTTTGGACCGCAACTGCGCCCGCAGATGTAGAGCGGCGGCATTGAGGTCTGCAAATTGAGTGAAGGCAGCTGCGCTCATATGGAGGCCTCTATGGTTGACGGGAAAAGCTGTTGCATTAGCCCTCGCTTGTACGCCCGAAGGGCATTGAGTTTGTCACTTTGGGCAGTGATTAGATCATCGAGGGAGGTGAAGCAATGGGCGATGCGCTGTTGTTCGGGGAGAGACGGAATCCGGAAGACCAAATCAACGAAAAATTGCAGCCCAATTGTCTTGATCGTACTGCCTGTCGCCGCCCGCTCAAAAAGCGGCTTGGAGTTCTGCAGAAGATGATACAAAAACCAATTGAAAAGCATGCAGGGATTGCATGTCCAAGCGATGAAATGTTGGCTCACGGCCATTGGAACATCCATGACAGCACTTTTTCCAATCCCCGCATCACGGCTGATGAGCACCGTACCGGCCGGGTGAAGAACAGCTGATGAATTCTGAATACCCTGTTCGGATATTTCGATGGCAGTCTCGGCAATCAGACCGCCATCCAAACGCTTCGAATCAGCGAGTGACACCCACTTAATCCCGCCGTTGTAATATTCAGGATTGCTTTTGCTTGGTGTGTGGCCGGAACCACGCTTGGTAAGGTCTTCGAGCCGCTTCTCTTCCCAATCCCCAGCGTCTTGGAATTCGGGGAAGCGGAGGCGGGGTTGGGTTTCTCCTTCGCGGGGAAAAAGCTGCTGCATCAGACCTCTTTTAAGGGTCCTGAGCGAGTCCACTTTACGCGCTTGCGCGGCTATCAGCTCGTCCACCGAACTCAGGCACTCGGCGATCTTTTTTTGTTCGGGTAGAGACGGAAGCCCCAGTTGAAGGCGTGCGATGTCCTTGTAATAGATCCGAACGCGAACACCACCATCCCCGCCTTCGGTGACGAAATCTTCCCAAGCTTTCGTCTGCCGGAAGTGGTCGATATACCCGGGAGCTATGCCCGATTCATCGTCTGTGATGCACTTGAAGACGACATAGTCGGGACTGACGAGTATTTCGCTTTCGCCCTCCCACCGAGCGATAGAACCAATATTGAGCCGCATTGGGTTGTAGGCGAACCAATCGTGCTCAACGATCTTGTAGCGCTCGATGTCGGCCGCGATGAGTCGCGCTTCCATCGGAACGATACCGTTGGCCTTGGTCACCCCCATCACCGAAGCGACTGAATGTTTCTTTCCGTTGCGGAGCCGACCTTCTTCCGTCACGTCACCGAGCCGCACGCTTCGCAACGCCGCCCCCCGAAACTCCGGAAATCTCCGCTTCGGCTCCAGTGCGGTCGTTGCCTCTTCGTTGTTGGCAATGGTCTTGTTCCTACTGCTCATACGCACTGAGTCCTGAAATGTCGCGGCCACCGGCGCGTTTAGTGAGGAGGGAGTGGAGGTCATCCATGAGGGCGAGTTCGGCACTGGTGCGGGCTTTCCAGCCGAGGTCGAGTGGGGCCATCAGGTCACTGAGTTGCTCGCCATCGAAGATCATGCGGTCGAGGATGCCGTCCACGAAGCTTTGAAGGGCGGCGGTGGTGAGGCCGTGCTTCGCTGCGATGTCGGCGAGTTCTTTGGCGCTTTTCTCCGCCTTGAAGCGGGTATAGCCGTCGCGGATGGCGGCTTCAGAGAGGCCCTCACCCGCCTGGAGCGTGGCGATGTATTCTGCGATGTCGTCGCGCTCGTTCATGAACTTGGCATCGGCGCTGATGAGGCCGATGAGTTCCTCGCGGGTCATCTTGGCCTTGCCGGGCCCCTTGGCGGAGAACTTGGCAATGAGGCCCATGATGTAGTCGTAGTCGATGACGGCGGAAGCGAAGAGGACAAACTCGAAGTCGAGCTGGTCCACGGGGTCATCGTTGCCGGGGCCACCACCTTCCTTGACGTCTTTGCCCTGCTGCGCTCTGAGCTCTTTGGCAGTTTGCAGATACTGGCCTTTGAAGCCGCGCAGGTTTTCATCGGGCAGCACCTGTTCGATGGCGGCTTTGTTGTCTTCGCTGAGGTCGGTATATTGGTCCAGCTGGGTTTTGAGTCGCTGGACTTCCTTGAAGTAGCTGATGAAGGCGGCGCGGGCCTCGTCGCCCTTCAGGTTGGCTACGGCGGATGGCGTGCAGGCAAGGCCCTGGGACGTCATGAAGTCGTCCAACTTTTGCACTGCGGTCTCCAGCTTCTGGATGACCACGGGCGCCTTGTCCACGAGCCAGATTTCCCGCGCCTGCTCACCGGTCTTCTCTCCGGAGAAGAGGGCAATGGCAGCATCGACGGAATCTCGCTGCTGGCGAAAGTCGAGGATGTTGCCGTAGGGCTTGGTGCCGTTGAGTACGCGATTGGTGCGGGAGAACGCCTGGATCAATCCGTGGTGCTTGAGGTTCTTGTCCACATAGAGCGTGTTCAGGAACTTGGAATCGAAGCCAGTGAGCAGCATGTCCACCACGATAGTGATGTCGATCTTCTGCGCGGCCGGGTAGTCGGCATTGGGCCACTGCTGGTCCTTGATGCGCTTCTGCACATCCTGGTAGTAGAGGTCGAACTCGCTCAAGCGGTGGTTAGTGCCGTAGCGGGCGTTGTAGTCGGCGAGGACGGCCTTGAGAGCGGCTTTCTTACCCTCAGGGTCTTCTTCGTTGTCCGCCTGCTCCTGCGGCAGGTCTTCCTGGATCTGCTTCACATCCGGGTCGCCCTCGGCAGGCGGCGAAAAGACGCAGGCGACGTTCAGCGGCTTGAAGTCGGGGTCGGCGGCCTGTTTGTCCACCTGCATCGTCTTGAACAGCGCGTGGTACTCGATGGCGTCGTTGATGGACGCAGTGGCGAGGATGGCGTTGAAGCGACGCCCGCCGGTGGCTGCATTGTGCTTGGCAAGAATGGCCTCGATGACGGCCTTCTTGGCAATGGCCTCGCCGGGCTTTGGTGGGTTCTTACCCTCGGGCTTGAAGTAGTCGACGTGGAAGCGCAGGACGTTGCCATCCTCGATGGCATGGGTAATGGTGTAGGCGTGGAGCTGCTTGTGGAAGAGCTCTTCGGTGGTCCGATACGAGGCCACCTCACCGTCGATTTTTATGCGACTGGAGTTGCCCTTGGGTCCACCAAATATCGGCGTGCCGGTGAAACCGAAAAGCTGCGCCTTCGGGAAAAATGCTTTGATGGCCTTGTGATTGTCGCCAAACTGCGAACGATGACATTCGTCGAAGATGAAGACAATGCGCTTGTCCTGCAGTGCTTCGAGTTGTTCCTTGTAGGTGGCCTGGCCGTTCTTGCTGCGCTGCTTATTGCGCTTGCCGTTTTCGTCCAGCGCCAGGCCGAGCTTCTGGATGGTGGTGACGATGACCTTGTCGGCGTAGTCCTCTGAAAGTAGGCGGCGCACAAGGGCGGCGGTGTTTGTGTTTTCTTCGACGCAACCTTCCTGGAACCTGTTGAATTCCTCCCGTGTCTGGCGGTCGAGGTCCTTCCGGTCCACGACGAACAAACACTTGTGAATGTGCTCGTTTTCCTTCAGCAACGTTGATGCCTTGAAGGAGGTGAGCGTCTTGCCGCTGCCCGTGGTATGCCAGATGTAGCCGTTGCCATTGTCTTCGTCGATGCACTTGATGATGTGCTGCACGGCATAGACCTGATAGGGCCGCATGATCATGAGCTTCTGCTCACCCGCGAGCAGCACCATATAACGGCTGATGGTGCGTCCGAGGTCACACTTTTTCAGGAAGTGCTCGGCAAACTCGTCGAGTTGAGTGATCTTGCGGTTGTCCTCATCTGCAAACTCATAGATGGGCAGAAAGCGCTCGTCGGCATTAAAAGCGAAGTGGCGAGCATTGTTATTGGCGAAGTAGTAGGTGCGGTCGCGGTTGCTGACGATGAAGAGCTGCATGAAGCAGAGCAGCGTCTTGGTGTAGCCGTTGCCGGGGTCGTGCTTGTATTCGACGATCTGCTCCATGGCCCGGCGCGGATTGACGCCCAGGGTTTTCAGCTCGATCTGCACACAGGGCACGCCGTTGATGAGCAGGATGACGTCGTAGCGATGGTGGCTGTTGTCGGTGTTGATTCGCAGCTGGTGGATGACCTCGAAGTGGTTTTTGCACCAGTCCTTGATGTTCACCAGCGTGTAGTTCAACGGCGTGCCGTCGTCGCGGGTGAAGGCGTTGATGCCGCGCAGGGTCTTGGCAGCGGTGTAGACATCCGGGGAAACTATCTCATCCAGGAGCCTGGCGAACTCGGATTCGGTCAGCTTGACGCGGTTGAGGGCCTCGAACTTCTCCCGGAAGTTCCTTTCCAGCGCGGCGCGATCGCGAATGTCGTCGCGGTATTCGTACTTCAAGTTCTGAAGCTTGCCAAGGAAGCCGTATTCGATGTGCTCTTCTTTGACGACGGGGCTCGGTGCTCCGGACGGCAGATCGTAGGTGAACTTGGATGAAGGCATGGGGGAGGAACGTGCGTTGGCTATGAATCGGAAGGCAATGCGGGTGGTGGGTCGCTATGTTTTGTGTCCGTTGGATGTACTACAACCACTTATAAGCTCGCCAGTGTGAGGTCCCACGTTCCGCTCATGCGTCGTGGGAGGCCTTGCTGCGCGGGCTCTGGTCGAGCGCTGACTTCGCAAATCCGCACTCGGTAACGATTTCCTTGCGCGATCACGCCCCTCGGCTCGTCATCGAACGAAAGACTTAGCTCGGACCCAGCCCAGGACCGTTTCGAGGTTCTGCTCTGCCAGCTGCTTACGGCTTGCCGCTATCAACCCTCTATTCTAGCCGAGGCAACCTTTCGCCTGCCGGCCGCTTCTCGTCCTGCTGCCGGTCCACGTCGGGCAACGGAGAGTTCAAGTAACCCTCCTCAAGGCCCCTCGTGTTCGAGTGTATGCCCACCGCTGGCGGGTCTGGCTAATGCAGCACGATGGCCCGGCCGAGCCGTTATCCGACAACCACTCGATGGGCTGCGCGGCCTGTGTCGTGCCGAAGCGCTGTTCGACAGCAGCGAGCATCACGTCGCGCACGACATCGCCGCTGTGTCCGCCGGTCGTCGCCGCCCAGCTAATCGCTTCGCGGTCTTCTCGATGCATACCCGACTACCGGTATTTCATTTGTTTCGAAAAAGCTTTTGCGATATGTTTGGTCGCGCGGTAGTCTGTAGCGTCGCCCAAGAGATCTGACGCGGAGAATCACCGGAGGTGGTCGGGAGTTCGATGGCGTACTCAAATGATCCCGCGCAAAGCCGTTCGCTGGGGGCATATTTGAAAATTGCTGGCGAGCCTTACGCCCGGCTGGCGGCCCTCAGCGAGATTATTCGATCCTCCTCCTCCCATTCGATATTCCTCCTCTCATAAAGAAATCCGGCCTCGTGCCGGTTTTTGTTCTTCCACATCGACAAACGCACATCGTCATTGCCCTCGATGCACGAGTTGACCGCATGCCGTGCCTTCGGGAACAGCAGGCGCGACGCGCAGGCGAAAAAGCTCCGGTCAGAACTTATCCCACCCCTCCGCGATCAAGTCGGTCGCGCGTGCGACGGCGTGCATGACCTCGTTCATCGTCCTCCCCGCTTCGCCAGCGAGCGCCGAGCCGTCGCGGATCCGGTCGACCGACGTCGCGATCGGGTCCTTGATCTCTTGGCGGCGCTCGACGAGCGTTGCGCGAGGCTGCGCACCTCGCTCGCGACCACCGCGAAGCTGCGTCCCTGCTCGCGGGCGCGCGCCGTTTCGACGGCCTGGTTCAGCGCGAGAATGTTGGTCTGAAACGCAACGCCTCGATGATCGCCGTGATGTCCGCGATCTCGTCGAGCTGTCGATGATGTGCCGCGTCGTGTTGACGACCTATGGCCGGCCACCGCGCTGCCCTTCTGCGCGACAGACAACGCAATGACCGAAAAATTAGAAGCTTGCACGGTTTTGCGCGTATTTAAAATGCGTGATGAATGCATCGCCTTTCGTTTGAATTTCGGTCTCTTTTCCGTTTGGCAGCAATTCTCCATGCCAGCACAGCGGTGCTTTACCCGAGGACAATGTTTTATTCGTCCACCCGGAGCGGTCACGGTTGAGGTAGGCTTAGCCAATCCCATCATGTCCCCCGTTCTGCGCCCAGATGGACTGTCTCCCCTCGGGGCACGCACCACAATAGCTCGTCTCCACGTATGTCAACTCCGGACCCCAACCACCACGACCTCCGCGCCGCCCTAAGCGACCTCGACGGCGCCCGCAACTGGATGGCGTCCATCTGCGGCCCCCACGGCCTCCAGGTCAGTCATCCAGAGCGCTTGCGCTTCCACCAGTCCGGCACCGTACTTCGTTCGATGGCGACGACGATAGGCTACGTCGAATACGGCACCGACGTGACGGTCGCGGTGAGCGAGAGCAGTCCGCTGAACTGCTACAGCGTGAGCCTGCCGATGGTCGGTCAACAGGAGCTCGCAGCACACGGCAAGAGGTGGTTGTCGGATCAGGATTGCGGTCTGATCGTCAGTCCGCAGGAATCGCAGGATCTCGCGATCACCGGCAATTGCCGCAAGCTGCACGTCGCGATTCCGCGCTCCGCGCTCCAACAGGTGCTGCAGACGATGCTGCAACGCCCCGTCGAAGCGCCGCTCGTGTTCCAGCCCGACATGGACGCAGCCGCCGGCGACCAGGCATCGTGGTGGCGCATGGTCAAGTTCCTGGCCGGCGAGATGGAGCGCTCGGGACCGTCGCTGGGGCAGCTTTACATGTCCAGCGAGTTCGAACTGACGTTGCTGAAGGGGCTGCTGCTGTCGCAGCCGCATAACTATTCGGAACAGCTGGCCAACGCGTCCGCGCCGACGCCACCGCATTATCTGACCCGCGCGCGCCAGTTCATCCACGACAACGCGCGCGAGCCGATCACGCTCGAAGACATCGAGCGCGCGTCGGGTGTGTCGCGCTTCAAGCTGTTCGACGGCTTCCGTCAATATTTCGGCTGCGCGCCGATCGCGTATCTGAAACGCTACCGGCTCGAATCGGCGCGGCGCGATATTCTCGACGACCGCTCGGTGCGCAATATCTCGTCGGTGGCGTTGGGCTGGGGGATGTCGCATCTCGGCCGTTTTTCGACCGAGTACAAGGCATTGTTCGGCGAGTCGCCATCCGAGACGCTGAAGCGCGCAGCGCGGCGTTAGAACGTCCTATCGCGCGTTGCTTTCGCCGAACTTCTCGTAAAACAGCCGGTAATCCTGAATACCCTGTTCGGTGAGCCAGGTCTTGATCGCTTCGACCATCGGCGGCGGTCCGCACACGTACATGTCGAAGCCATTCGATTCGAGAAACGAGTGGTCGAAATGCTCGGGAATCAGCCCGGTCTTGCCCGACCATTCCGGCGCCGGATTCATCACGACGGTCTCGACCGCGAATCCTTCGATGCTCGCCTTGTAGCCGTTGATGCGCCCGGTCTCGCACAGATCGGCTGCATTCGTGACGCCGTCGTAGTACAGATGCACCGGATGCGCGACATTGCGTTTCGCCGAGAGGTCGTCGAGCATGCCGAGGAAGGCAGAGAGTCCCGTGCCGCCCGCCACCATCACGAGCGGACGCTCGACCTGGCGCAGATAGAACGCGCCGAGCGGCGCCTCGAACTCGACCGTATCACCGGCCTTGCAACGTTCGCGCAGATAGTTGCTCATCATGCCGTCGGGCAGCAGACGGATCAGGAATTGCAACTCGTTGCGCGCGTTCGGATGATTCGCGAACGAGTACGAACGCCATTCTTCGGTGCCGGGCACCTTCACGCGCGCATACTGGCCCGGCAGAAAATCGAGCTGACGCTCAAGCGCGCTCGCATCGACACGCAGAATCGCGGTCGTCGCCGACACCAGCTCGACGCCGACCACGCTCGCGCACACGGTGCTCGTGCCGGCGCCTTCGCACAGCGTCGAGTCGAAATCGAAATAGAACGACGCATCCGACTTCACACGCGTCTGGCACGAGAGGATCTTGCGCTGCGCGAGGTCTTCTTCGCTGAGCGTTTCCTCGTCGACGTAATCGAGCGTGTAGTCGCCCGATTCGCAGCGCCCCTGGCAGGTGCCGCACACGCCTTCGCGGCAGTCGAGCGGAATGTTCACGCCGTTCTTCAGCGCCGCGTCGAGCAGCAACTCGTTCGGGCTCACATCGAAGAACGCGGTTTTGCCATCGGCGAAGTTCAACGCGACCTTATGTTTCATCGTCGTGCTCCCGGCTTACAGATGGTAGAAATCCAGCACCGCGTTGATGTGGTCGTTCAGCAGCAGCACGTGCTTGCGCTTGATCTTCCAGCTATCGCCCGACGCTTGCAGGTCGTACACCGCGCGGCCGTAGAAGTAGTCGGTCGAGCCGTGACGCGTGTACAGCGTCGACCAGTTCACGTTCGCTTCGACGCTCGAATCTTCGCGCTCGCTGAGGCGCACGTTACTGATCTGATGCATCGTGCGCGGCAGCGGTGTCGACGCGGCCGACTTGCCGGTGCGCAGCCGGAACACGCGGTCTTCGAGACCGGCGCGATCCGAGTAGTAAATCAGCGACATGCCCTGCTTCGGATCGGTCGTGTACACGTGCTCCGAATCCCACTGCGGCACATGAAACACGCTCTGCGGATCGAACAGGTCGACATATTCGTCCCATTGCTGTTTGTCGCACAGATCGGCCTTCAGATACAGAAACTGCTCGACGGAGTATTGGAGTTGGCTCATGCCTGCTCTCCCTGCGATTCGATGGATTTGTCGAGACCCTTGAGGATCGTGTCGCGCCAGGTGCCGTGCTGGTTCACGTAAAGCCCTTCGTGGGTCAGCTCGGTGCCGGTCAGATTCGGCTCGATGCCGAGCAGCGTGGTGTTCGCGGTCGCGCCGCTGGCCCACTTGTGATGCCCGCGCGAGATGTCGCTCCAGCGTTCGAGGCGCGCCTGGAAGCCGCGCTGCTGCTCGCGGAACTCGACGAGATCGTCGGGCGTGCCCATGCCGGACACGTTGAAGAAATCTTCGAACTGACGGATGCGGTTCTCGCGATCCTTCGCCGACTCGCCCTTCACGCCGACGCACTGGCTGATGACCTCGGTCTTGTTCCACGCGAGCGGCCGCACGATGCGCAGCTGCGAGCTGATCTGGTCCATGAAGAACAGGCTCGGGTAGACATTCAGATTGCGCAGCCGGTGCATCATCCATTCGGCCTTGTCCTCGCCATAGGCTTCGACGAGCCGCGGCATCACGCTCTCGTAGCCGGGACGCACTTGCGGATTCGGCATGTCGCTGAACAGCACGCTGTGGCCATTCCTGAACGCGAACCAGCCGTCGTCGGTTTCGCTGTCGCCGGCGCCGAGCTTGCTGTAGTCGAGCGTGCCGCTGGGGTTATCCCCTTTCTTCGCATTCGCCTCGATGCGGTGCTGCACGGTCGCCACGTAGTTGTAGTGCACGGTGCTCACGTGATAGCCGTCGAGACCGTTCTCGTTCTGCAGCTTCCAGTTGCCGTCGAACGTATAGGTCGACTTGCCGGGCAGCACTTCGAGCTCGCCGGTCGGCGACTGCGCGACCATCATGTCGAAGAAGATGCGCGCGTCGCCGAGATAGTCTTCGAGCGTGTCGATGCCGTCGACGTCGAGGCTCACGAACACGAAGCCCTTGTAGCTCGCGATGCGCGCTTTCTTCAGGCCGCGCACCGACTTGTCGAAGTCGTCGCGGTATTCGCCCGGCGCCTTCACCTTCACGAGCCGGCCGTCGTTCTTGTAGCACCATGCATGGAACGGGCACGTGAAGGTCGACTGGTTGCCCTTGGTCATACGCGTGAGCGTCGCACCGCGGTGCTGGCACGCGTTGATCATCGCGTTCAGGTTGCCGGCGCCGTCGCGCGAGATGATCAGCGGCTGGCGGCCCGCGCGCATCGTCAGGAAATCGTTCTTGTTGGGGATCTCGCTTTCGTGGCACGCATAGATCCAGGCCTTCTCGAAGATGTGCTCCATCTCGAGCGAGAACAGCTCTGGCTCCGTGAACATTTCGCGGGCAATCCGGTACACGCCTTCCGCGGGGCGGAAGTCCAGACAGCCGCTGACGAATTCGCGCCATTCCGAGGCGCTGCGCTTCTCGCTCATGATGTCTCTCTCTCCTTGTGTCCAATCGTTTGAACGTGACAGGCTCGATTGAATACCCAAGTGGCGAGGCCAACTATCCAGCCAATTCGCATTTGCTATCCGAATATTTGGACGGCGCCTGGATAATCTGGCGATCGGGCGCAACCCCCGCCGGACGGGACTTCTGGCGTGCCGTTCCGGTGCATGCGGGCAAAAACCCGGCTACGCAAACGTTTGCCTGTGCGCCATGTCTGCTACGCTCACGTTTTCGTAGGTCGCGTTTTTGACGGTGATTGCCGAGACGCGGCCGCTTCTTCACGCGCGACGTTCAGCGCATGTCAGAACCAAAAACGCATGGTGACGCGCCGACCGAACAACGTGATTGCGATCAGTGTCTTGCTGGCTGGCGCGATCCTCGCGATCGCCGTGTCGCTGCTCGCACAGATGCGCGACGATGCGTTGCGGCGCGCGCAGGACTCCATCGCCAACATATCCCTGCTGGTCCAGCGCGACGTGTCGCGCAATCTCGAGATCTACGACCTGTCGCTGCGCGCGGTGATCGACGGACTGAAGCAGCCGGGCGTGCTCGATCTGCCGCCGGAGATCCGCCAGATGGTGCTGTTCGACGGCTCGATCAGCGCAAAGGACATGGGCTCGGTATTCGTGCTCGACGAGAACGGCAACGTGCGCTTCGATTCACGCGCGTGGCCGCCGCGCGCAAGTAACCATGCGGACCGCGATTACTTCAAGGCGCAGCGCGCTTCGCCCGATGTCGGCCTGTACATCAGCCATCCGTTCAGTCCGAGCGGCACCGACGACGACCTGCGCATCGCGCTGAGCCGGCGCATCCCGAGGCCGGACGGCAGCTTCGGCGGCGTGGTGGTCGGCACGCTGCGCCTCACGTATTTCCATCGGCTGTTCGACGGCATGAAGCTCGGGCCGAGCGGCTCGATGGCATTGATGCTCAGCGACGGCACGATGTTGATGCGCCGTCCTTACGATTCGAAAACGATCGGCATCAACCTGACCGGCACGGCCAACTTCTCGCGCTTCATCAAGCAGCCGAGCGGCGACTTCTTCGGCACGGCGGCGATCGATCGCGTCGAGCGCTGGTATGCGTTCCGCCATATCGACGGCTTTCCGCTGATCCTCGACGTCGCGCTCTCGACGCGCGACGTCTACGTCGAGTGGCGGCGGCGCGCATGGATCATCGGCACGCTGATCGGCGCGCTCGACGTGACGATCATCGCGCTCGCGATCCTGTTCTCACGTCAGTTGCGTCTGCGCCGCGCGGCCGAGGAAGAGTTGCGCGAACTGGCGCGCACGGACGGGCTGACCGGCCTGAACAACCGCCGCGCGTTCGAGGAGCACGTGAACGACGAATGGCGACGCGCGCAGCGCACCGGCCGGCCGCTGTCGCTGCTACTGATCGATGTCGACAACTTCAAGGGCTTCAACGACCTTTACGGCCATTCGGCCGGCGACGAAGCGCTGATCGGCGTCGCGCGCTGTATCGCGCAGAACGCGCGACGTCCGGGCGATACGGCCGCGCGCTTCGGCGGCGAGGAGTTCGCGGTGCTGCTGCCGGACACCGACGCGACGGGCGCGCAGCGGATCGCCGAGCAGATCCGCGCGGCGGTGCAGGCGCTGCAATGCCGCCATGTGGCCAGCACGCATCACGTGCTGACGGTGAGCGCAGGCGCTGCGACTGCGCAGGGCGCGGCGCTCGCGACGAGCCGCGCGCTCGTCGACGCCGCCGACGAAGCGCTGTATCGCGCGAAGGATGCCGGCCGCAATCGGGTGATGCTGTACGGCGCGCCGACGGACCACTCCGCGCGGGACGGCGCCGCGGTGACGCCGGACACCGACCCGCGCCGCGCGAATTGACGCGCTTCCAGGGCTCGTTTCCCGAGCCACTTGTCGGCCCGCTTGCCAGCCCTTATTGCTCTCCGTAAACTCGCGCGTAACTTTTGCCGGACCCACGCCGCAGCGCGTGATCGGCACACACCACGCCGACCCTGAGGAGAATCCCCGCGATGGCCGCATCCTATTTCCCCCGCTGGCGCCGCCAGCCTGCCGCCGCCGAGGGCGGCATCGTCGGCATCGACGAACGGCTCGGGTGGCCGCAGATGTTCGCGATGGGCGTCCAGCACGTCGTCGCGATGTTCGGCTCGACCGTGCTCGCGCCGCTGCTGATGGGCTTCGATCCGAACCTGGCCATCTTCATGTCGGGGATCGGCACGCTGCTGTTCTTCGTGCTCGTCGGCGGGCGCGTGCCGAGCTATCTCGGTTCGAGCTTTGCGTTCATCGGCCTCGTGATCGCGGTGACCGGCTACGGCGGACACGGCGCAAACCCGAATATTGCGGTCGCGTTGGGCGGCATCGTCGCGTGCGGCGTCGCGTACGGGGTGATCGGCCTGATCGTGGCGGCGGTCGGCACGGGCTGGATCGAAACGCTGATGCCGCCGCTCGTGACCGGCGCGATCGTCTGCGTGATCGGTCTGAACCTCGCGCCGATCGCCGTGCATGGCGTGAGCGGCAGCAATTTCGAGTCGTGGATGGCGCTCGTCACGGTGCTGTGCGTCGGCGCAGTCGCGGTGTTCACGCGCGGCACGCTCCAGCGTCTGCTGATCCTGGTCGGCCTGCTGCTCGCCTACGTCATTTACGCGATCGTCACGAACGGCCTCGGCATGGGCAAGCCGATCGATTTCTCGATCGTCGCGAACGCCGCGTGGTTCGGCATGCCGCACTTCATGTCGCCGGTGTTCGACCCGCACGCGATGACGCTGCTCGCGCCGATCGCGGTGATCCTCGTCGCCGAAAACCTCGGCCACATCAAGGCCGTCAGCGCGATGACGGGCCAGAACCTCGACCGCTATATCGGCCGCGCGTTTCTCGGCGATGCGCTCGCGACGATCGTGTCCGGCTTCGCGGGCGGTACCGGCGTGACCACGTACGCGGAGAACATCGGCGTGATGGCGGTCACGAAGATCTATTCGACGCTGGTGTTCGTGATCGCCGCGTTGATCGCCCTCGTGCTCGGCTTCTCGCCGAAGTTCGGCGCGGTGATCCAGACGATTCCGGGACCGGTGCTGGGCGGTGTGTCGATCGTCGTATTCGGGCTGATCGCGGTGACGGGCGCGCGCATCTGGGTCGTCAACGAGGTCGACTTCTCCGACAACCGCAATCTGATCGTCGCGGCCGTCACGCTCGTGCTCGGCGCCGGCGACTTCTCGCTGAAGCTCGGCAGCTTCGGGCTCGGCGGCATCGGCACCGCGACGTTCGGCGCGATCATCCTGTACGCGCTGCTGAGAAGAAAGCCGACGCAAGGGCCGGTGGCCTGAGCGTCTTTTATCGGCACTGGCATGTCAAGCGCCGGTGCCGATGCCGATGCCGATGCGGCAGCCAACTCCTACCTTTTGCGCGCGGTCAGCGCCGTTTCCGACAGATCCACCTCGCGCATCAGCTTGTACAGCGTCTCGTCGTTGATGCGCTGGGTGTCGCGCAGGTCGAGCAGCGTCTTGCGCTCGGCGCGCATCGCCGCGAGCTTCATGCGGAATTCGAGGGCATCGGCACGGCGCGCGAGTTCGCGTGGCGCCTGTTCGTCGTCGAGCGTCGCGAGGCGGCGGCGGTACAGGTCCATTACCCGCGCGGTTACATCGGTCGCGTACGCCTGAGCCGATTCCTCGAGGTCCGCGCATTCCGTGTCGTGCAGATGATCGATCGCGCGAATCGCCGACTGCGCGGCGAGCGTACGCGCGAGTGCTTCCTCGGCGGCGTGCGGGTCCTTGCCGCGCCGCCAGCCGCGCAGCAGCAGCGGCAACGCGGCCACCGCCACCAGCAGCGACACCAGGATCACCCCCGACGCGATGAAGATCGCGAGATCGCGTCCCGGCAGCGGCGTGCCGTTCGGCAGCACCTCCGGCAGCGACAGCACGCCCGCGAGCGTCACCGCGCCGCGCACGCCGGCCACCGTCGTCACCGACACCATGCGCAACCCGGGCACTGCGTTCGCGACGCCGTGCTTCGTCGCGCCGCGGCTCGCGAACCAGCGCAGCAGCCACACCCACGCGAAGCGCATCGCGTACAGCGCGAGCGCCACCGCAACGATATAGCCGATCAGCAGCGCGACCTGCGCGTCGTTGGTTTCGTGCGCGTCGAGCAGCGCGCGGCCGAGGATGCGCGGAAACTGCAGGCCGAGCATGATGAACACCATGCCGTTGAACACGAACTCGATCATCGTCCACGTGCTCGAGGCCCGCACGCGCGAGGCGACCTGCCATTTTTCCGTGATGCTCGCGTAGTTCATCATCATGCCGGCGGAGACCGCGGCGAGAACGCCCGACAGCTCGAAGCGCTCGGCGGTCAGATAGGCGGCGAACGGGATCAGCAGGGTCATCACGACGCCCGGCGCGGGATCGCCTTCTTCGGTGAGATTCAGGAAGCGCGCGGACACGAAGCTGAACACCGCGCTCACCGCCGCGCCGACCGCGAGGCCGCCCACCGCGATGATCACGAAGCTCACCGACGCTTCACGCAGCGAGAACGCGCCGGTCAGCGCGGCGGCGATCGCGAACTTCAGCGCGACGAGGCCTGACGCGTCGTTCATCAGCGCCTCGCCTTCGAGGATATGCATCAGCTGGACCGGAATCTTGCCCTTGCCGGCGATGCCGGACAGCGCGACCGCGTCGGTCGGCGACAACACGGCGGCGAGCGCGAATGCGACCGGCAGCGAGATCTGCGGCACCAGCGCGTGCACGAAGTGACCGACCACCAGCACCGTCATGAACACGAGGCCTAGCGCGAGCATCAGGATCGCGCGGCGCGCCATGAAGAACTCGCGCTTCGGGATGCGCCAGCCGTCCGCGAACAGCAGCGGCGGAATGAACAGCAGCATGAAGATTTCCGGATCGAACGCGACGTGCAATTCGAGGCGCGGCCACGCGAGCATCGCGCCGATCGCGATCTGCACGAGCGGCAGCGGCAGCTTGAACGGCAGCGCGCGGGTCAGCATGCCGGACGCGGCGACCGCGAGTAGCAGGATCAGGACGGTAAAGACAATTTCCATCGTGTTGTTTCGGGGGATGCAGGGGTTGTCCCGGGAGAGGGCGCGATGCGCAGGGTCGAGTGTAGCCCGGCGGCGCGCGCAGTTGCCGCGAGCTTCGCCGCGACGTGGCCTGCGAATCCGTGCACCGCAACGGTGCGTGCGACGCCCACGGGCGGCGCACGAGCGCTGTCGCCGGTGCAATGTTTCGGCCGAGTTTCAGCGCAGTGTGCGCCAGCGTGCGCATGGACCTTGCTTAACCGGTAACGATGACGCACATTTTGAGAGTTCGTTGCCGGTCGCGCTCGGACCGGCCGGCTCTCGCGTGAGAGGATTGCATGACGATTGCGCAACAGGACAGGGCGGCGAGCGTGCCGCACGGCTTCGAGGTCGAGGTGAGCTCGGGCCTTCAACGCTATTCGGTGCAGCACGGCGAACTGACGCTTACCAGCGTGTTCCAGCCGATTTTCAGTCTGTCGCACCTGCGCGCGGTCGGCTATGAGGGCTTGCTGCGCGCGCACGACGCGCTCGATCGCGCGGTGTCGCCGCTCGATGTGTTCGGCGAGGCCGCGCGCCTCGGCGACGCGCTGCAGATCGACCGGCTGGCGCAGACGCTGCATCTGGAGAACTTCAAGGTGCTCGGCGCCGAGCGCGAATGGTTGTTTCTGAACGTGCACCCGGGCGTGCTGACCGACCCGTATCTCGCGGCCGCTTTGCTCGCCAATCTGCGGCGGCTCGATCTGTCGCCGCGGCGCGTCGTGCTCGAAGTGCTCGAGCAGAGCGCCGAAGATCTCGATCGACTCGCCGACGCAGTGCGCGAGTTTCGCGAGCGCGGCTTCCTGATCGCGCTCGATGATTTCGGCGCCGGCCATTCGAACATCGAGCGGATCTGGCAACTGAATCCCGACATCGTGAAGCTCGACCGCGTCATGCTGTCGCATGCCGCGCATCGCGCCGACATGGCGACGATCCTGCCGGGGCTCGTGGCGATGCTGCATGAAGCGGGCAAGCTCGTGCTGATCGAGGGCATCGAAACCGAGCACGAAGCGCAGATGGCGCTCGCCTGCAATGCCGACTTCGTGCAGGGCTTTTTCTTTGGCCGGCCGAATCCGGGTGTTGCCGATCCGATCCACGCGGCGGTTTGCATCGGCGAAGTCACCGAGCGTTATCGTGAGCAGGCCGAGGCACGCGAGCGGCGCAGCGCAAGTCGGCTCGCGCCGTATCTGCGCGCGTTCGAGCGCGCCGCGGAGCGTCTCGCCGCCGGTGAGCCGCTCGACGAGGTGTGCTGGAATTTCCTCGCGCTCGATCACGTGGCGCGCTGTTTTCTGCTCGACGCGAAGGGGCGCCAGGCCGGCCGCAACGTCGTGCTGCGCGCCGATCGCGCGGCGCACGAAACGCGCTTTCTGCCGCTCGCCGACGCGCAGGGCGCGAACTGGCTGCGTCGTCCGTACTTCAGCGTCGCGATCAATGCGCCGGAGCGGGTGCACGTGACACGGCCGTATCTGTCGATCAACGAGGCGTTGCCGTGCGTGACGCTGTCGGTGGCAACGCGCGTCGGCAGCGAGACCTGCGTGCTGTGCGGCGATATCGACTGGGTCGAAGACGAACGCGACGCGCGCATCTGACATGATGTCGTTTTCAACGACACCAGGTTGCGCTCATGTCCGTGCTGCTCGAAGTGATTGCCACGACCGTCGCCGATGCGCGCGCTGCCGCGCAGGCCGGTGCCGACCGTCTCGAACTCGTGAGCGCGATGGGCGAGGGCGGATTGACGCCGAGTGTGGGGTTGATCGAGGCGGTGGTTTCAGCGCTCGGCGTCCGGGCAGCCGGCGTACCCGTGAACGTGATCGTGCGGCCGCATAGCCGCGCGTTCGTCTACGACGCCGACGACTACGCGGTGATGCTGCGCGACATCCGGGCCGTCAAGGCGGCCGGCGCGAACGGCATCGTGATCGGCATGCTCGATGCCGAGCGGGCGATCGACCGCGAAGGTCTCGCGCGCGCGTGCGAAGCTGCCGATGGACTCGCGATCACGTTCCATCGCGCGTTCGACGAGGCGCGCGATCTGCGCGAAGCGCTCGACGTATTGCTCGGTTTCGAGGCGGTGACGAATGTGCTGACGTCGGGCGGACAGCCGTCGGTGCTGCGGGCGCAAGCGACGATCGGCGAACTGCTGCGGCAGGCTGCCGGTTCGCATTGCACGGTGCTCGCCGGTGCCGGCTTGACGGTCAATGCGGTCGCGGAGTTCGTGAGCAAAACGCACGTGGAGGCCGTGCATTTCGGCTCCGGCGTGCGTGTGAACGGCAACGGACTCGCGCCGGTCGATCCGGCGAAGGTGATGCAGGTGAGGGCGCTGCTCGACGCAATGCAACGGTGAGCAGCGCAACGAACCACTTACTTCGCGACCACCACCGGAATGCCGCGCAATTGCCCGGCGCCCTTCATCTCCTCGAGCGACTTCTTCACCGCGGCACCCGTCGCCGCATCGATGCCGAGACGCGCGGCGAGGTCATGCTCACCACGCTTGACCCCCGCCAGATTCGCCAGCTTCACGTGCCCATACCCGCGCACGCGCGCATGCAGTTCAGCGAGTTTCGCGACGTCGTCGAGATGGCCCGCGTCGAGTTTCGCTAGCGCACGGTGCAGCGTGGCTTCGTAATCGCTCGCGAGTTCGCGCTCCATCTTGCGCTCGAGCGTGCGGCCGAACGGATCGAGCGCAGAGCCACGCAGACCGCGCCATTTCGCGAGCAGGCCGAGCACGGGCCACATCCACTGACCATAGGTTTTCTTCGTCGGCACGGCGCCGGGCTGCGCACGCGTGAGCGTCGGCGGCGCGAGGTTGAAGCGGATCGTGAAGTCTTTGCCGGCGACGCCCTCGAACTGCGCTTCGAGCGCATCGCGGAACGCGGTATCCGTATGCAGACGCGCAACTTCGTATTCATCCTTTACCGCGAGCAGCCGATAGAACGTGCTCGCGACCGCTCGCGTCACGCGCTCGCTCGCCGCATCGACGGCGGTTTCCGCGCGCCGTGCCGCATCGACGAGCGAGCGATACCGCTTCACATAAGCCGCGCCGCCATACGCGAGCAGCCGTGCTTCGCGATGGGCGATCAGCTCGTCGAGCGTATCGACCCGCACGCTCGGCTTCGGTGCATGACGCGACTGCCACAGCGATTCGAGCGCGGCGGGATCAGCCGCGGCCATGCGCCCGATCGAGAACGCGAGCTGGTTCATCTGCACGGCGACGTTGTTCAGTTCGATCGCGCGCATCATCGCGGCGAACGACACCGGCACGAGACCGAGCTGCCACGCGAAACCGAGCATCAGAATGTTCGCGCCGATCGTATCGCCGAGAAAACGCGTTGCGAGCGCTTGCGCGTCGCACGTCGACATACGCTCTTCGCCGGCCGCGTGACGCATCTTGTCGATCAGCGCGTCGGCATGCAGCGTCGCATCCGGGTTCTGCACGAAGCTCGCGTTCGGAATCGCATGCGTGTTGACGACGATGCGCGTGCGGCCATGTCGCACCGTCTGCAGTGCATCGGCACTCGCGCCGACCACCATGTCACAGGCGAGCAGCACGTCGGCCTGCTGCGTGTCGATGCGGACCTGGTTCAGCCATTCGTCGCGGGCGGCAAAGCGCACGAACGACAGCACCGCGCCGCCCTTCTGCGCGAAGCCCATGAAGTCGAGCACCGACGCGCTCTTGCCTTCGAGGTGCGCGGCCATGCTGATCAAGGCGCCGACCGTCACGACGCCGGTACCGCCGACACCCGTGATGAGGATGTCGTACGGCGCGGCATCGAGTTGCGTCGCGGGAATCGGCAACGCGTCGACGTGCGTGGCGAGCGCCTGCGGATCGAACGCGTCGCCCGCGGCTTTTTTCAGCGTACCGCCTTCGATGGTGACGAAGCTCGGGCAAAAGCCGTTCACGCACGAGTAGTCCTTGTTGCACGACGACTGATCGATGCGGCGCTTGCGACCGAGCGCGGTTTCCACCGGTTCCACCGACAAACAGTTCGACTGCACGCCGCAATCGCCGCAGCCTTCGCAGACTTCCTCGTTGATGAAGAGCCGTTTGTTCGGGTCGGGGAATTCGCCCTTCTTGCGGCGCCGGCGTTTTTCGGCCGCGCAGGTCTGGTCGTAGATCAGCACGGTCACGCCGTCGGTGTCGCGCAACTGGCGCTGCACCGCGTCCATCTCGCTGCGATGGTGAAACGTCGTGCCCTGCGGAAACTGGCCGTGATGGCCGTCGTATTTCTCCGGCTCGTCGCTGACCACGACGAAGCGCGACACGCCCTCGGCTTCGACCTGCCGCGCGATCTGCGGCACCGAGATGCTGCCGTCGACCGGCTGGCCGCCCGTCATCGCGACCGCGTCGTTATAGAGGATCTTGTAGGTGATCGTCGCGTTCGCGGCGACCGCCTGGCGGATCGCGAGAATGCCGGAGTGAAAGTAGGTGCCGTCGCCGAGATTCTGGAATACGTGGCGGGTTTTCGTGAACATCGAATGCGCGGCCCAGTCGACGCCTTCGCCGCCCATCTGAATCAGCCCGGTCGTGTCGCGCTCCATCCACGACGCCATGAAATGACAGCCGATGCCCGCCTGCGCGATCGAGCCGTCCGGCACTTTCGTCGACGTGTTGTGCGGGCAGCCGGAGCAGAAGTACGGCGTGCGCTTCACGCTGTCCGCCGCGTTCGACAGGATCTGCGGCGCGACCAGATCGACGACGCGTTCACGGCGATCGAGCGCCGGCTTGTGCTTCGCGAGCCAGTTCGCGAACACCGGGAGAATGCGCGACGGCCGCAATTCGCCGAGCGACGACAGCAGCAACGTGCCATCTTCGGCGTGCTTGCCGATCACGACCGGCCGTGTGCCTTGTGTGCGGTTGTACAGATAGTCCTTGATCTGTTGCTCGATGACCGGGCCTTTCTCTTCGATCACGAGCACTTCGGACAGACCCGACACGAACGCGTCGATGCGCGTCATCTCCAGCGGAAACGACAGCCCGACCTTGTAGATGCGCACGCCGGCCGCGTCGAGATCGGCGACCGTCAGATCGAGCCGGCGCAGCGCTTCCATCAGATCGAGATGCGCCTTGCCACAGGTGACGATGCCGACATTGGCGTGCGGGCTCGGCGCGATCCATTTGTCGATGCTGTTCATGCGCGCAAACTGGCGCACCGCGTCGAGCTTCGCGTGCAGACGCGCTTCGATCGTCAGGCTCGGCAGATCGGGCCAGCGGTTGTGCAGACCGCCGGCTGGTGCTTCGAATTCCGGTGGCGGTGTCCATCCGGTTTGCAGCGCGTCGAGATCGACGGTCGAGCCCGATTCGACGGTCTCCGAAATGGCCTTGTAGCCGACCCACGCACCGGAGAAGCGCGACAACGCCCAGCCATACAGGCCGAATTCGAGCATGTCCGCGATGTTCGACGGATTCACGACCGGCATGTGCCAGCCGATCAACGCGAAGTCGCTCTGATGCGGCATCGACGACGACACGCAGCCGTGATCGTCGCCCGCGACCACCAGCACGCCGCCGTGCGGCGACGAGCCGTACGCGTTGCCGTGCTTCAAGGCATCGCCCGCGCGGTCGACGCCCGGGCCTTTGCCGTACCACATCGCGAATACGCCATCGACGGTGCGCTCGGGATCGGCTTCGACGCGCTGCGTGCCGAGCACGGCGGTGCCGCCGAGTTCTTCGTTGATCGCGGGCAGAAAGCGGATGTCGCTCGCGGCGAGCAGTTTTTTCGCCTTCCACAACTGCTGATCGACCATGCCGAGCGGCGAGCCGCGATAGCCGCTGATGAAGCCGGCCGTGTTCAGGTTGCGGGTCTTGTCGAGCGTGCGCTGCATCAGCGCGAGGCGCACGAGCGCCTGAGTGCCGGTCAGAAAGATCCGGCCGCGCGTCGCGGTGAGATTGTCGGAAAGCTTGTAGTCGGCGAGAGCGGGCGTGCCGTCGATGGGCAGGCGAGCGGTCATGGGGGAGTCTCCAATGTTCTGGCTTCGCGCGCGGGCGGTGGGGTCACGGATGCCGCGCAGCGAAAGAGACTCTATTTTTTAGCGCTCGTGAGAGTGAATTATTTCTTCTTTAATCGGGCGTGCGCGAATGGGCGCGACGAGTCGCGCGTTTCGGCCCGCTTTTGAGCCGGATTTGCCACGCGGCGGCGCGCTTCGGGTATGCCCTGGGGTATCGTGAGGCGGCGAATGGGACGATGGCTGTTGCTATTGCGCCGTGTTCGCCGCGATGTCCGGTTGGAGCGGTGCCGCATCGAGCGGCACGATTTCGTCGAAGTGCGCGTAGTCGATGTGGCTCACGCCGTCGCGCTCACTCATGATGTCGACGAACCGGTGCTGCCAGACGATCTGGTCGCAAGTCCACATGTGGCGCGCCTGCATGGTTTGCGACGTCGATTCGTCGATGCCTTCGAGCGTGAGCAGCAGCGACACGTCGCGGCCTTTCAACGATTCGGCGTTTTCGCCGAACAGCGGGCTCGCTTCGTCGATGATGTGCATCAGCGTCCAGCCGAGCTTGAAGACCGGGTGCTGGTCGCGCACCAGCGCGAGGTCGTAGAGCTTGCGCAGCGTAAAGCCTTCGATCGAGGTCTCCAGACGCATGATGCGCAGCCGCGCGCGTGCCTCGGCGATCACGTTCTGACGCGCGTTGGCCGAGCGCACCATCAACGTCATGCGGCCGTCGATCGGCCGGATCACCGCGTAGCGCGCGAACATGATCTTCGCGTGCGGCCGCGAAAAGCGCGCGAAGATCAGCCCGGTCGCCAACGCGATGCTCGACATGCCGATGAAGATTTCGAGCGTCGCGATCCAGTGCGCGTAGACGGTTTGCGGATGCATGTCGCCGTAGCCGACCGTCGCGAGGGTTTCGACGCTAAAGAAGAATGCGCCGCCGAAGCCCTTCGGAAACTGATTCGCGATCGGAGCGTCGCCGAGCATGTAGAGCATGGCGAACACGATGTTGAGCAGCAGGAACAGCAGCGCGAGCGACACGAAGAACCCCGGCCAGCGCACGCCGAGCGCGCGGTGATACAGGTCTTGCCACAGCGGCGTCGGCATGCCGTGCGCGATCACCACGCGATCGTCGAGACGCATTTCGCGACTGCCGCGCGCGCGGCGCCTCGCGTCGGTGTCGCCGAGCGTGGAAAAACGGTCTGACGGTTCGCTTGCCATCACGCGCTCGTGGGAATGAAGACGTGGACAGCGTAGCATGGCGCGCTGCGCGAGTTCCCGCGCGGTGCGAAGGCGGCGCGGCGCGATGTATCGCCAGGGTGCGAGGTTGCGCGATGCCGTCGTCGAAATGCTTCCGGGCGCGTCCCGGAATTCAGGCTGGGTCAGGTCGCGTCACGCGCGGCGAGCGGGTCGGACGCAGCCGCGCACCACACCCACCCACCCGCCGTCACGGAAACACGCGCGGTTTCGGAATTCCCGCGCCATGCTCGATATCGTCGACCGCCTGCAGATGCGCACTTTCCACCGCTTCGGCCTGCTCGGCATAACCCGCGTCGCCGCCGACCGTGGTCCACGCCTTGACGGCCTTCTCGCGATGACGGATTTCGTATTCCGCGTCCCAGCGCGCGCCACTGAGTTCGAGCGGACGAACGTGAATCGAATACACGCCGTATTGGAACAGCTGTTCAGCCATGATCGCCTCCAGCCGGCCGATCCGGCAGCGGCGCGCCGATGCGCGAGGACGCGCGACGCGCTGCCCCTTGGTTCGGCCTACAGTTCGATTTCCCCGAGGATACGATGTGCGAGCGCTTTGGCTTCTTCGAGCGCTTCTCCCGGCGTCGACGACGTCGAGTCGACTTCGTAGAGCGTGGTTTCCTGATCGGCGCTGGGTTCGCCTTCGTCGCGCGCGAGGGTGACGACACCTTGCCAGGCGTCATGTGCGACTTCTCTTATCGACGCGGTGGCCGTGTAGAGCCCTTTGGTGTAGGTGACGTCCTCCATGGCCTCGCTCCTTTTCGCAAAGGTTTCGATGTTTTCATCCTAGCACGGCGTGGCGGGATCGGTTCCCGCCCGGGGCAGCTTCGCGCCGCGCGACGTGCTCGACATCCGTTACGCTACGCGCGCCCCAGGGCAGCAGAATTACAGCGCCGCGTGTTATAGCAGCGCGACCACCTCGTCGAGCGTCGGCGCGTGCGCACCGGCGTGGCCGCAAGCCGCCGCGCCGGCCGCGAGCGCGAACGCGAGATGCTCGGGCCACCCGCGTTGCGGCGCGCTCATCAGGCTGAACAGCAGACCGCCGATCGACGCATCGCCCGCGCCGACCGTATCGACCACTTCGACGCGCGGCGGCTTCGCCTCGATCACCGCGGCGCCGTCGAGCAGCATCGCCGCTTCGGGGCCGCGCGTGACGAGCACGGTGGCGGCGGGATTCATCGCGCGCAACTGCGCGAGCGCGGCGGCTTCGTCGCTGGTCTTGAAGATCATGCGCAGGTCTTCGTCCGATACCTTGATCAGATCCGCGAGCGCCGCCATCTTGCGCAGCGTCGGCTCGTAGCCGTGCTCCATCAGGTTGCGATAGTTCGGATCGAAGCTGATCTTCACGCCGTGCGAACGCAACTCGGCGGCGAGTTGCGCCAGTGTGTCGCCGAGCGGCTGACGCACGAGGCTGATGCAGCCGAAGTGCGCCCACTTCACCGCGTTCATCCAACCGGCGGGCAGCTTCGCCGGCTCGAACGCGAGGTCGGCGCCGTTCTCGCCCATGAAGAAGTACGCGGGCGGATGCGTCTGATGCACGATCGCGAGCAGCGGCGGGCGCTCGACGCGCTGCAGGAAGCGCATGTCGAGGCCGGCCGCGACGCTCGCGTCCCACAGCTCGTCGGAAAAGTTATCGACGCCGAGCGAGCCTGCGCACGCGGTCGGCAGGCCGAGCCGCGCGACGCAGCGCGCGGCGTTCCAGCCCGCGCCGCCCGGACGCGACAGCCAGTGCGATGCGCCGGTGCGCACGAGATCGGTCAGGATGTCGCCGGCGGATACGAAAACGGGGAGGTTGGTCGTCGCGCTCATTGTGCTTTCTCCGCGGAAGCCGCTGCGGCGGGAGCGGCTGATTCAGCCGCAGCGTTTTCGCCGAGCGCGTGGGCGAGCACTTCGTAGCACGCGCCCATCGTGTGATAGTCGGTCTTGCCGGCCGGGCTCTTTTCGTCGCTGTACTTGCGGTTGTCGCAGGTGAGGATGCGATACCAGGCGCCGTACTTGTGGTCCACGAAGTGCGTCCAGCTATAGCGCCAGATCTCGTCGTACCAGTCCCAGAAGCGCTCGTTGCCGGTGCGCTTGCCGAGCAGCGCGGCGGTCGCGAACGTTTCGGCCTGCACCCAGAAGTACTTGTCGTGATCGCACACGGTGCCGTCGGGGCCGAAGCCGTAGTAGAGGCCGCCGTGGTCTTCGTCCCACGCGTGCGTCATCGCGGCGTCGAACAGTTCGATCGCGCGCGGCAGCAGCCACGGCAGCGGACGGAAGCGTTCGAGAATCAGCAGCAGCTTCGCCCATTCGGTCTGATGACCGGGCTGGAAGCCCCACGGACGGAAGATGTTCGAGCTGTCTTCCTCGTTGTAGTGCCAGTCGACCGACCAGTCCGCGTGAAAGTGCTCCCACACGAGTCCTTGCGACAGCTTCGCCTGGCGCAGCGTGATATTCGACGCCACGCGCTCGGCGCGATCGAGATACACCAGATGACCGGTCGCTTCGTGCGCGGCGAGCAGCGCCTCGGTGGTATGCATGTTCGCGTTCTGCCCGCGATACGTGCTGACATGCCAGTCGGCCGACGCGTCGTCGGCATAGAGGCCGGCGGCGGCGTCCCAGAAGCGGTGCTCCATCAGCTCGAAGGTCGCGCCGATCATCGGCTTCGCTTCCTCGATGCCGGCCATCGACGCGTGCGAGTACGCGAGCAGCACGAACGCGAGGCCGTAGCAGTGGCGCGTCGCGTCGAGGGTGCGCTGTTTGCCGTCGCGCCATTCGATTTCCCAGTCGTAGCCCTCGTGCTGCGAGTCCCAGTGCGCGTCGCGCAGAAAGCGCAGGCCGTGGCGCGTGTATTCGAGGTGCTTCGGGTCGCCGAACTGCCGGTACGCCATCGCGTAGTTGAACACGTAGCGGCAACTGCTGACCAGGTGGCGCGTGGTGCGGTTGTAGATCGAGCCGTCGTCGCGCAAGAAGTGGTAGAAGCCGCCGCTCGGGTCGAGCACGTTCGGCGCATAGAAGCGCAGCGTGTCTTCGATGTGCGTGAGCAGAAACTCGCGCTTGCGGAAGCTGGCGAACGGCGGCGCCTTCGCGGCGTCGCTGGAAAGTTGAAGCGGATCGGTTAGCGTCATGGCGTTTTCACCAAAGTACTGGCTCGGGCAACGAGTTGAACGGGCAAGCGGACTTCGAGTTCGGCGGGCGAGTCTTCGAGCAGCAGTTCGACGCCGCGTCGGCCGAGCGCTTCCTTGTCGACCGCGATCGTCGATAGCGGCGGGGTAGCGTGGGCGGCGGCGGGGATGTCGTCGAAACCGATGATCGCGATGTCGTCGGGCACGCTGAAGCCGCGCGCGAGACACACGCGCAGCGCGGCAAGCGCGGCGGCGTCGTTGAACGCGAATACGGCGTCGGGGCGCGGGCCCGGCGCGTCGAGCAGGCGCTGCATCGCGCGCGCGGCGCCGGTGTCGGGATCGAGCCCGGCGTCGATGTTCACTTCGAGCGACGGATCGAACAGCAGCCCCGCTTCGAAGAATGCGCGCCGGTAGCCGAGCGCGCGCTCGGCGATGCTGAAGTGCGCGAGCGAGCCGCCGATGAACGCGACGCGCTTGCGCTGCTGCGCGAACAGATGGCGCATTGCGAGCGTGGCGCCGCCGGCGTTGTCGAGATTGACCGAGCGCAAGCCCGGCGACCATAGATCGATCAGCACCAGCGGGCGTTGCATCGCGACCAGCGTGGCGAGCGTTTCGGGCTCGACGAAGCCGGCGATCGCGACGGCGTCGGGCGCGTGCAGGCGCATCTGGTGAATCACGTCCTCGGTCGGCCCGGCAGTCAGCACCGACGGCACGATGCCGCGCTCGCGGCACGCGTCTTCGACACCGTGCAGCACGTGCGAGAAGAACGGGCTCGCGGCGAAGTTGTTGTGCTGACGATGCAGCAGGAAAGTTAGCCGGCGGATGCGCGGACGCAGCTGCGCCGAGTCGTAGCCGAGCTGGCGCGCCGCTTCGACGACGCGTTCGCGCGTGGCCTCGGAAAGGCCCGGCTGATTCTTGAGCGCGCGCGACACGGTGCCGATCGAAACGCTGGCGGCGCGGGCGACGTCGCGGATGGTTGTGGCCATCGAATGAAGCTGCCGCGCGAGGCGAGGCAGCACGGGTTCAGGTCGGGCGATTGTATAGTAAAACGCAGCTAAAGCCGCCCGCAAAACGCCAACCCGACACAGGTAAATACCCGTATTGTATGGAGTTGTTGGAAATTAAGTTGTTTAGTAAAACAGACTAAACGGCAGGCGTGCCGCCGTTTTCGGGACGGTTCGAGAATCGTCCTATGCCATCCGGCCGAGGCGACAGCGAGAGCGTTTGCGCGTGAAATAACGACAAGGGCCAGTGAAGAGCCAAAAAGAAAAGCCGCCCGAAGGCGGCTTGCTTCACACGATCAAAACGACGCTCAGGGAGGGCGCTTATGAATGTCCTGTTTGCATTGCGTGTGTTTTCAACGGCGCGCGACGGCGGCGGCGGGTCGCCGCGCCGCGGCATTGCTCTCGCCGCTGAGGTCGCGGGCGCCCCAGCGTTGCGCGAGCGCGGCGCAGACCATCAACTGGATCTGGTGGAACAGCATCAGCGGCAGCACCACGGCGCCGACCGCATGCGACGCGAAGATCACCTTGGCCATCGGCACGCCGGCGGCGAGGCTCTTCTTCGAGCCGCAGAAGATGATGGTGATCTGGTCCGCGCGGCTGAAGCCGAGCCGCTTGCTCGCGAAGATCGTCGCGGCCAGCGCGAGCGCGAGCAGCACGGCGTTTACCACGACGAGGCCGCCGAGCGCGGACAGCGGAATCGTGTGCCACAGGCCTTCGGTGACGGCCTCGCTGAACGCGCCGTACACGACGAGCAGGATCGAGCCCTGGTCGACGAACTTCAGCACGCCGCGATTCTTCTCGATCCACTTGCCGATCAGCGGGCGCAGCAGTTGGCCGGCAACGAACGGCACGAGCAGTTGCAGCACGATGTTGCCGATCGTATGCCACGGCGACGCACCGCCGCTCGCGGCCTGATTCGACACGATGACGCTGACGAGTGCTGGAGTGACGAAGATGCCGAGCAGGCTCGAGGCGGACGCGCTGCATACCGCGGCCGGCACGTTGCCCTTGGCAATGGACGTGAACGCGATCGACGACTGGACCGTCGACGGCAGCGTGCAGAGGAAGAGGACGCCGGCGTAGAGCGACGGCGTGACCAGCGGCGAAAGGACCGGTTTAAGCGCGAGGCCGAGCAGCGGAAACAGCGCGAACGTGCTCAGCAGCACCACGAGATGAAGGCGCCAGTGCGTCGCGCCCGCAATGATCGCCTCGCGTGACAGCTTGGCGCCGTGCAGGAAGAACAGCAGGCCGACCGCGATGTTCGTCACCCAGTTGAACCCCGCGGCGGCCTGTCCATGAACGGGCAGGAAGCTGGCGAGGATCACGGTGCCGACGAGGCACAGGGTGAAGTTATCGGGCAGGAATTTCGGGCGGGCCATGTCGCAATCTCGATTCAATGACGCGGTGTAAGCATGGGACGGGTCTGTCAGGCGTGGTCCATGCCAATGGAAAGCGGCTATTGTTGTCGAAAGCCGATTGAAAACGCAAATTCATTTGCCGAATCGATTAATGAAGTTTGCGCATCGACTCCCCAATCAGGCCGAGCCCATTCGTGCGACGCGCCAGGTTTCAGTATTGGCGAGGTGCTTTCTCGCGACAAACCGTTTAACCATTGACGTTGCAAGCGGCGTTTATTTGCAACAAACGGCGCCCGCGCGGGCTAGGCGAAAACGCCGGCCAGCAGCCGCCGAGGCGCGTCCGCACGAGGCCTCCGGCGCGGAAAAACACCGCAGTAACAGGGTGTTACATCCACCGACGAGACCTAACACTTTTTGGCTCGACACCCTCTGCCCCCGACCATAAATTACTCGTTCAAAGGCCGCAGGGATGCCCTGCGCCGCGACAGGAGCGCGGCGCTTTTCTCCTCCCGCAACAGGTCCATCGCAGCTCGAACGGTGGATTTCAGGCAAGTCTTCGGGCGTGAGAGTCACAGGTGGACGGGTTGTCGAGAACGAGGCACTGGGCGTGGGGCGCGGTCATCGCCGTGCTGTGCTCGTTCGCCTATGCGAAGGAGCCGGGTGGGCCGCATGGCGGCGGTGCCGCCGCGGGCGGCGCTTATTCGCGCGACACTGCCGGGCGCGCGCCGCGCATGGAAATGCGTGGCGACGGCCGTTATGCCGGTGCGCGCGGCGCACCTGCTCCGCGCGGCTCGCGCAATGCGATGGCTTCTCGTGACGCACGCGCGCAGCGCGGCAACCCGAATATCGCGGACGCCAATTTCGGTTATGGCTTCGGCAGCTACGAGTCCGGCATGCGCCGTGTCGGCGATCCGTCCGGCTATGCGGGCGCGATCACGCCGGTCAGCGCGGAGTCGCGTCCGGTGCCGCATCCCCCGTCCAACATGCCGATGCGCAACGGCTCGATCCGCGCCGACGTCGCCCGCTACAACGAAGAGCGTGGCGCAGCGCGCCCGATGCAACGCCCAGCCGACGATCCGCGTCAGCCGGGCGGTTCACCGTACCGGAATTAGCTGAGCGCGATTTCGCAAACCACCGCACCGCCCCAACCGCAGTCCCGAAACCCGTCTTCCAGATCCTTCCCGCGATCCCTCGCGCGGCTTCGCGCGCCTTCCTCTGCGCCGTAGCCCCGAATCTGACGTTTCGACGCCACACTTTTTTGAAAACACCCGGCATCGAATTACCGGTCAGCGTCAAATCCTGGCATTCTGCCGCGTCGCGTCATCGGCCCGTCATTTAAGGCGTTCACTCCCGCTGTGGCGCGCGGTTCGCCGCATGCCGCATTGCGTCCAGGGGGCGGCGCCAGTCCGCTCTGAAGCGTCATATCAAGCCGATAACCAACCAAACTAATCAGACCGATATACCCGCAATAAGCAGCGATATTTTTGTTTATAAAAATGGTCCGCAAAGATGGGACCCGCCCAGATTGACTCGACGATCGAACGGATAACAACGACGTTTCGCGCGAGCGCCCCCTTTCGCACAGCCACACCCTTTTGACAAAGATTGGAGAACCCATGAACACAAGCCTCAGCAGCGCGCTGAAGACTACTCTCAAGGCCACCGCATGCGTCGTCGCGCTGGCGAGCGCGTCGTCGGCGTTCGCGCAATCGAGCGTGCAGCTCTACGGCCAGGTCGACGAATGGGTCGGCTCGCAGAAGTTTCCGGGCGGCAAGACCGCGGTGGTCGTGTCGGGCGGCGGCATGTCGACGTCGTACTGGGGCTTCAAGGGGACCGAGGATCTGGGCAACGGCTACAAGGCGATCTTCACTATCGAAGGCTTCTTCCGCGCGCAAACCGGCGAGTACGGTCGCTTCACCGGCGACACGACGTTCTCGCGCAATGCGTACGTCGGCATCGAATCGCCGTACGGCACGGTGACCGCCGGCCGCCTGACGACGCCGCTGTTCGTGTCGACGATCCTGTTCAACCCATTCGTCGATTCGTACTGGTTCTCGCCGATGGTCTATCACGTGTACCTCGGCCTCGGCACCTTCCCGACCTACACGACCGACCAGGGCGTGACCGGCGACTCGGGCTGGAACAATGCGGTGTCGTATACGTCGCCGAACTTCAACGGCCTTTCAGCGACCGCGATGTACGCGCTCGGCAACACGACCCAGAACGGCGCGAAGAAGTGGAGCGGCCAGGTGCTGTACTTCCACGGCCCGTTCGCGGCGACCGCGGTGTACCAGTACGTGAACTTCAACAACGTGCCGGGCGACCTCGGCAGCTTCGAAACCTCGGGCGTGCCGGGTCTGCGCAGCCAGAGCGTCGCGCAGGCGGGCGTGTCGTACGACCTGAAGTTCGTCAAGCTGTACGGCCAGTACATGTACACGTACAACGACCAGCAGGTCACGAGCTGGCACGTCAACACGGGCCAGGGCGGCGTCACGGTGCCGTTCGGGCCTGGCTCGGTGATGGCTTCGTATGCGTATTCGCGTAACGGCGGCGGTTCGAACCAGACGCGCCAGACGGCGGCGGTCGGCTACGACTATCCGCTGTCCAAGCGCACCGATGTCTATGCCGCGTACCTGTATGACCACATCACCGGTCAGTCGAGCGGCAATACCTATGGCGCGGGGTTGCGCGCGAAGTTCTGATCTCGGCCCACGGTGTCACCGCAAAGCCCGCGTTCCGCCCGGAACGCGGGCTTTGTCGTTTTCGGGTGCCGCCGAATGCGAGCGTTTGCTGCCGTCCCTTTGATAAACCCGGCAAAATGGCGTCGATTGATTCCTGAAGCGAGCGACTGAGATGGACACCCTCGTCAGCATGAAAGTGTTTCGCCACGTGGTCGAAGCCGGCAGTTTCGTCGGCGCGGCGGAGAAGATGGAGATGTCGGCGGCGATGGCGAGCAAGCATGTGATGCATCTGGAGCAGCAGCTCGGCGCGCGGCTCCTGAACCGCACCACGCGCCGCGTCGCGCCGACCGAGGCAGGCCGCGAGTACTACGAGCGGCTGAGTCAGGCGCTCACCGAGCTCGACGAAGCCGGCCAGGCGGTCGGCGCGGCGAGCGTCGTGCCGCACGGGCGGCTGCGGGTGTCGTCGCTGTCGGCGTTCGGCCTGAATCACGTGATGGCCGCGGTCGCGGACTACGCCGCGCAGTATCCGCAGGTCACCGTCGATATGACACTGTCCGACCGCGTCGTCGAGCTGATCGACGAGGGCTTCGACGTCGCGATCCGCGCGTCGCCGGGCGGGCTCAAGTCGTCGTCGCTGATCGCGCGGCAGATCGCGACCGCGCATCTGGTGCTGTGCGCATCGCCCGCCTATCTGCGCAAGCATGGCACGCCGAAGAGCGTTGCCGATCTCGCGCGCCACAACTATCTGCAGTACGCGGGCGTATCGGCGCTCGAAGTCGCGACCGGCGACGCGGGCTCGCGTGTGCGCCTGTCGGGCAACCTGATCGTCAATCAGCTCGAGGCCCAGCGCGTGGTCGTGCTGCATGGCGCGGGCATCGCGATGCTCGGCACCGAGGTGATCGGCAGCGATCTCGCCGAAGGGCGGCTCGTGCCGCTGCTCGTCGACCAGGTGCCGCCGCGGGAGCTGCCGATCCACGTCGTCTACACGAGCCGACGGCATCTATCGGCCAAGGTGCGCTCATTCGTCGATTTTCTGGCGGCGCGGTTCGCAAACGAATCGCTGTGGCCGTCGCTCGACCAAATCAAGGCGTTGGCGGTGCGGTAGCGTTTCGCGAAGCACCGAGCATACGTCGCCAATCGCCCGCCCCGTGCCGCGGCGCCGTGTTACCCCGTTTCTATATACTGATTGTGAGCACCCATCAGTTAAATGATCTGGGGGAGACATGACCGATCTGTCCACGCCGCAGCGTGCCGGCAGCCACGAACTGCCCGCGGGCCGGCGCCTGCGCTTCGTCACCGCCGCCGCACTGTTCGACGGCCACGACGCGTCGATCAACATCATGCGGCGCATCCTGCAGGCAAGCGGCGTCGAGGTGATCCACCTCGGCCACAACCGCTCAGTCGCCGAAGTCGCGACCGCCGCGCTCAACGAGGACGCCGACGGCGTCGCCGTGTCGAGCTATCAGGGCGGCCACAACGAATACTTCCGCTACCTGGTGGATTTGCTGCGTGCAAGCGGCGGCGAGCGCATCAAGGTGTTCGGCGGCGGCGGGGGCGTGATCGTCCCCGAGGAAATTGCCGCGCTCGAACGCGACGGCGTCGAAAAAATCTACTCGCCGCACGACGGTCAGCGGCTCGGTCTGCAAGGCATGATCGACGACATGATCGCGCGCTGCGTCGAAGGCGCGCGCGCGGCCGACGCGGCGCGGCCGACGCCGGTGCGCGAATGGCTCGCCGAGCTGGCCGGGCGGCCGTTGCCGCGTTGCGGTGAGGCCCATGCTCCGCACGCCGGCACTGCTGCTGGCTCGCACCCGGCCGATCCCGCCGCGCCGATCTTCCGCCGCCTCGCGCAACTGATCAGCGCGTTCGAAACGAACAGCGTCGACGCCGCCGCGCGCGACCAGCTAGCGACGCTCGCGCAAGCGCCACGCATCCCGGTGCTCGGCATCACCGGCACCGGCGGCGCGGGCAAGTCGTCGCTGACCGACGAGCTGATCCGCCGCTTCCGGCTCGACTACGGCGACACGCTGAACATCGCCGTGCTCGCGATCGATCCGTCGCGCCGAAAATCCGGCGGCGCGCTGCTCGGCGACCGCATCCGCATGAATGCGATCGGCGATTGGGGCGGCGGCGCCCGCATCTATATGCGCTCGATGGCGACGCGCGAGGCATCGACCGAACTCTCCGATTCGCTACCCGCCGCGCTGATGCTGTGCAAGGTGGCGGGCTTCGATCTGATCGTCGTCGAGACGTCGGGGATCGGTCAGGGCGATGCGGCGATCGTGCCGTTCGTCGACGAATCGCTGTACGTGATGACGCCGGAGTTCGGCGCCGCGAGCCAGCTCGAGAAGATCGACATGCTCGACTTCGCGAGCTTCGTCGCGATCAACAAGTTCGATCGCAAGGGTGCGCAGGATGCGCTGCGCGACGTCGCGAAGCAGGTGCAGCGCAATCGCGGGGACTTCGCGACATCGCCCGACGCGATGCCGGTGTTCGGCACGATCGCGTCGCGCTTCAACGACGACGGCGTGACCGCGCTGTACCGGCGCATCGCTAATGCGCTGCGCACGCACGGCCTGCGCGAGGGCGGCGCACGGCTCGGCGCGACCGAAGGCCTGCGCTTTTCGAGCAACCTGCATGCGATCGTGCCGCCCGCGCGCGTGCGCTATCTGGCCGACATCGCGCAGACGGTACGCGGCTATCGAGCGCGCGCCGACGCGCAGGCGCAAATCGCGCGGGAACGCTGGCAGATCGTCGAGACGCGCCGCATGCTCGGCGAGGCGGGCAGCGACGCCTCGTCGCTCGATGCGCTGATCGACCAACGCGGCGCCGCGCTCGGCGAGCGCGAACGCAAGCTGCTCGACGCGTGGCCGCAAACGGTGGCCGCCTATGCGGGCGACGAACATGTGGTGCGCATCCGCAAGCGCGAAATCCGCACCGCGCTGACGGTCACGACGCTGTCCGGCTCCGAAATCCGCAAAGTGTCGCTGCCGAAATTCGTCGATCACGGCGAGATCCTGCGCTGGCTGATGCTCGACAATCTGCCCGGCTATTTCCCATTCACCGCTGGCGTGTTTCCGTTTCGTCGCGAGAACGAGGACCCGACGCGCATGTTCGCGGGCGAGGGCGATCCGCAGCGCACGAATCGTCGCTTCAGGCTGCTGTCGGAAGACATGCCGGCCAAACGGCTATCCACCGCGTTCGACTCGGTGACGCTTTACGGTGAGGAGCCGCACGAGCGCCCGGACATCTACGGCAAGGTCGGCAATTCGGGTGTGTCGGTCGCGACGCTCGACGACATGAAGACGCTGTATGACGGCTTCGATCTGTGCTCGCCGGATACGTCGGTCTCGATGACGATCAACGGCCCCGCGCCGACGATCCTCGCGATGTTCTTCAACGTCGCGATCGAGCAGCAGATCGCGCTGGGCGAGCAACAGCAAGGCCGCCCGTTGACCGAAGCCGAACTCGCCGCAACGCGCCGCGCCGCGCTCGAAAACGTGCGCGGCACCGTGCAGGCCGACATCCTGAAAGAAGACCAGGGGCAGAACACCTG
Source organism: Paraburkholderia sp. 31.1 (assembly GCF_014397645.1). Taxonomy (NCBI): domain Bacteria; kingdom Pseudomonadati; phylum Pseudomonadota; class Betaproteobacteria; order Burkholderiales; family Burkholderiaceae; genus Paraburkholderia; species Paraburkholderia sp. 31.1. Next base: position 72,936 of record NZ_VZQN01000025.1, on the reverse strand, counting down.
CATCTTCTCGACCGAATTCAGCCTGAAGGTGATGGGTGACATTCAGGCGTATTTCGTCGAACACGGCGTGCGCAATTTCTATTCGGTGTCGATTTCCGGCTATCACATCGCCGAGGCCGGCGCGAACCCCCTCTCGCAGCTCGCGTACACGCTCGCGAACGGCTTCACCTACGTCGAGGCGTATCTCGCACGCGGCATGTCGATCGACGACTTCGCGCCGAATCTGTCGTTCTTCTTCTCGAACGGCATGGACCCGGAGTACACGGTGCTCGGCCGCGTCGCGCGACGCATCTGGGCGGTCGCAATGTGCGAGCGCTATGGCGCGAACGAGCGTAGTCAGAAGCTCAAGTATCACGTGCAGACGTCGGGACGCAGCCTGCACGCGCAGGAGATCGATTTCAACGACATCCGCACGACGCTGCAGGCGCTGATCGCGATCTACGACAACTGCAACTCGCTGCACACCAATGCGTTCGACGAAGCGATCACGACGCCGACCGAGGAATCGGTGCGCCGCGCAGTTGCGATCCAGCTGATCATCAATCGCGAATGGGGCCTCGCGAAGAACCAGAATCCGAATCAGGGCAGTTTCGTGATCGATGAATTGACCGATCTGGTCGAGGAGGCTGTGCTCGCCGAATTCGAGCGGCTGACAGAGCGCGGCGGCGTGCTCGGCGCGATGGAAACCGGCTATCAGCGCGGACGGATTCAGGACGAGTCGATGCTGTACGAGCATCGCAAGCATGACGGTTCGTATCCGATCGTCGGCGTCAATACGTTCCTGAGCGCGCATCCGCATGAAGCGCCGCGGCCGCTGGTGCTCGCGCGTTCCACCGACGCGGAGAAGCAGAGTCAGCTGCGGCGGTTGCGCGACTTCCAGGCGCGCCACCGCGACGCCGCGCCCGAGGCGCTCGAACGCCTGAAGCGCGCGGTGATCGACGACGGCAACGTGTTCGCGGTGCTAATGGACGTGGTGCGCGTGTGTTCGCTCGGGCAGATCACCCACGCGCTGTTCGAGGTGGGCGGGCAGTATCGGCGCAATATGTAGGCCGCGAGCGGGCGGCCCGGCCCGGCCCGCTCCGTTCTTCACCTCAGCGCGCGATGCCGAGCCGCGCCTTCGCGTCGTTGTATTCCTTCTTCAGACGCCGCACGAGCTCGGCGACGTCCGGCACGTCGTCCATCAGGCCGACGCCCTGGCCCGCGCCCCAGATGTCCTTCCACGCCTTCGTCTTGTCGCCGCCGAAGTTCATCCTGGTCTTGTCCGATTCGGGCAGCGCGTCGGGATCGAGCCCCGCGTTCGCAATGCTCTCGCGGATGTAGTTGCCGTGCACGCCGGTGAACAGGTTCGTGTAGATGATGTCCGACGCCTTCGCGTTGATGATCGCCTGCTTGTAGCTGTCGACCGCGTGCGCTTCTTTGGTGGCGATGAAGCGTGTGCCCATGTACGCGAGGTCCGCGCCCATCGCCTGCGCGGCGAGAATCGAGCCGCCGTTGGCGATCGAGCCCGACAGCACGATCGGGCCGTCGAAAATGCGCCGCACCTCGCCGACCAGCGCGAACGGCGAGGTGGTGCCCGCGTGGCCGCCCGCGCCCGATGCGACCAGAATCAGCCCGTCGACGCCGGCTTCCAGCGCTTTCTGCGCATGACGCAGATTGATCACGTCGTGCAGCACGATGCCGCCGTAGCTATGCACCGCATCGACGATCTCGCGTGCCGGCGCGCGCAGGCTGGTGATGAAGATCGGCACCTTGTGCTCGACGCAGACGCGCACGTCGTGCTCGAGCCGCGCATTCGACTGATGAACGATCTGATTGACCGCGATCGGGCCGATCACCGCATCCGGGTTCGCGGCCTTGTGCCCGGCGAGTTGCGTTTGGATCTGCGTCAGCCATTCGTCGAGCAGTTCGGCCGGGCGCGCGTTGAGGGCAGGGAACGAGCCGACGATACCGGCCTTGCACTGCGCCAGCACGAGTTCGGGATAGCTGACGATGAACATCGGCGAAGCGACGACGGGCAGCGCGAGGTTTTGCAGAACGACGGGCAATGCCATGGTGCGAGTCTCCAGGTTGGGCCAACCGGTGCGACGTGCGCCCGGCGAATAGATGAATGAGTTTAGCGGCACACGGCTTGCGGCGTGTTGACCGGCGAATGCGTGTGGCAGTCGAACGATACCGGCATGCCGAAGTCGCGCCAAACATTTAAGAACGGTCGTTCGATTATAGGCGAAGTGGGTTCGAAGGAGTATTCAGGTTCCATGTCTGCGTGGGATATCCCACCTCGCACGGACCTGTTGGCCTTCTACAATGCACGGACCTCAAACGATCAACGAGACGTCATGGCCTTCGAAAATTTCACGTCTTTTCGCGTCGCCGTGGGCGATGTCGACATTTTCGGAGTGAAGGGCGGCGCCGGGCCGCCTCTGCTTCTGCTGCACGGTCATCCGCAATCGCATCTGATCTGGGAACGCTGCGCCGCGCCGCTCGCGCAGCACTTCACGGTGATCGCAACCGATCTGCGCGGCTATGGCGCGTCGGGCAAACCGCCGAGCGATGCCGCGCACGCACCGTATTCGAAACGCGTGATGGCCGCCGACCAGGTCGCGGTGATGCGCCACTTCGGCTTCGAGCGCTTCCTCGTCTGTGCGCACGATCGCGGCGCGCGCGTTGCGCACCGGATGGCGCTCGATCACGCCGACGCGGTCGAGCGTTTGATGCTGCTCGATATCGCGCCGACACTCGCGATGTACGAAGCCACCAACCGCGCGTTCGCAACGCACTACTTCCACTGGTTCTTCCTGATCCAGCCCGAGCCGCTGCCCGAAACGTTGATCGGCGCAAATCCGGCCGCCTATGTCGACGCGGTGATGGGCGGACGTCACGCGGGTCTCGCACCGTTCGATCCCGCCGCGCTCGACGCGTATCGGGCGGCGCTCGCGCAACCGGGTGCGGTGCACGCGATGTGCGAGGACTATCGCGCGTCGGCGAGCATCGACCTCGAACATGATCGCGCCGATATCGAGCGCGGCAACAAGATCGGCTGTCCGCTGCGGGTGCTGTGGGGCGACAAGGGCGTGATCGAAAAATGCTTCGATGCGCTCGACGAATGGCGGCATGTCGCGCGCGACGTGAGCGGCCGCGCGCTATCGTGCGGGCACTATCTGCCCGAGGAAGCGCCGGACGAACTGGTCGCCGAGATGCTGTCGTTTTTCGAGGCGCTCGAACAATAAGCGCCGGGCTGCTTCGCGCGACCTTCGTTTGACCTGCGATGGACCTTCGTTAGCCGAGCGGCGGCAGCCGTCGCGCGACCGGCGTCGACTTGACGATCGCCGTGCTGGTCTCCGCGCGCTCGGTCACTTTCGACAGGATCTCGTCGAGCTGTTCGATCGAATGCAGGTACAGGCGGCAGATGAAACAGTCGTCGCCGGTCACCTTGTCGCATTCGACGAACTCCGGAATGCGCCGGATCACTTCCTCCACCAGATGCAGCTGCCCGGGCAGCGGCTTCACGCGCACTACCGCCTGCAGCGTGAAGCCGAGCGCGCGCGGATCGATCTGCACGGTGAAGCGCTCGATCACGCCCTGCGCTTCGAGCCGCCGCACGCGTTCGGCCGTGCTGGGCGCCGATAAGCCGACGACGCGCGCGAGTTCGCTGACCGGCTGGCGCGCGTCCTGCGCGAGCGCGGCGAGCAGTGCGCGGTCGGTGTCGTCGAGTGCGACCGGCGTGATCGATGCAAGGCGTTTGCTCATGATGGCCTTCGTTTATGAGGTGAAAATGCGGTAACGCTTAAGTTTAGCCATGTATTCGCGCGGGTGGATTAATTAGACTGCCAGTTATGTAGTCACAATCCGGGATCGAATCATGGCTTCAAACAAGGCTTCCGTCACGACCTCGAGCAGTTCGCCCAACGACATCCGCCGTGGCGCGGCGCAGATGAGCGTCGCGATGCTGATGTCGGGCACGATCGGCTGGCTCGTCGTGTCGTCGCAGCAAAGCCCGTTCAACGTGGTGTTTTTCCGCTGCATTTTCGGCGGCGCGACGCTCGCGCTCGTGTGTGCCGTACTCGGCCTGTTCCGCCGCGAGCTGTTTTCGTGGAAGATGCTCGGCCTCGCGTTGCTCGGCGGCGCGGCGATCGTCGTGAACTGGGTATTGCTGTTCGCCGCGTATTCACGCGCGTCGATTTCGATGGCAACGGCCGTCTACAACACGCAGCCGTTCATGTTGGTCGGGCTCGGCGCGCTGGTGTTTCGCGAGCGCATCAGCGCATCGACGATCGCGTGGCTCGTGGTCGCGTTCGTCGGGCTCGTGTTCGTCGTGAAGGTCGAGCCGGCCGTGCTCGCGGTGCCGGGGCAGTATCTGGTCGGCGTCGCCTATGCGGTCGGTGCGGCGGCGATGTACGCGGTGTCGTCGATCATCACGAAGCGGCTGAAGGGCACGCCGCCGCATCTGCTCGCGCTGATCCAGGTATCGCTCGGCGTGCTGTTGCTCGCGCCGTTCGTACGCTTCGACGCGTTGCCGGCAAACGGCGCGCAGTGGCTTGAACTGGTCGTGCTCGGCGTCGTCCATACCGGGCTCATGTACGTGCTGCTATATGGCGCGATTCAGAAGCTGCCGACGTCGATGACGGGCGCGTTGTCGTTCATCTATCCGGTGGTCGCGATCATCGTCGACCGGCTTGCGTTCGGACAGACGCTCGCATGGATTCAGGTGCTCGGCGCCGCGCTGATTCTGCTGGCGGCGGCGGGCGTCAATCTCGGGTGGCGGATCGTGCCGCAGAGAAAGCGCTTATCGTCCACGTGATGCCGATTCGACATTCAATCGGATATTGCTACGGATCCCGGAACAACGCGCAAGCGTTCAAGCGCCTAACGCCGTTTGATGACAGATCATGTATGCATTCGTAAAACGTGGCGTCAAATTTCTGTAGGGAAATCACCGATGCGATGCAAAAACGCACACGCGTATCATCGACAGCGACGCTGATCACGTCCAACAGATGTTCCGCCGCTCGCTTCGTCGAGCGGTTTTCTTTTTAGGAGCACGGTTTTGCGTTCCGGTGCGCTTTTCCACCGCGCCGGTCGAACCGGTCACATCACAGTTCAATGCCGCGCGAGAATGCGTGTGCCGTCCACTTCGAGCGGTCCATCGTTCGCCGCGAGCTCCCCGATCATTCCCTTCAGCAACCCGGGCCATTCGCCGCGCGGCTTCAGCATCGACGCGGCGGCGCGCATCACGGCCGCGTCGTCGAGCATGCGCAAAAGCGTGTCCACGCTCATCTCGCGGACTTCGAGCAGCTTGAATACGATCAGCACTTTCAGCGCGCTCCTTGCGTTGCGCGCGGGATCGGCGCGCAACCAGGCGACGCGCGACATCGCGCGTTCGAGCGCCGCTTCGACCTGCGTGAACGGCGCGCCGTGGCCTGGGATGACGACGCGCACGTCGAGCGTTGCGATCAGGTCGAGCACGGCTTGCTGCTCGGCGAAGCCGCTTTCGCCTTCGAGTTCGGGAAAGATCACACCGAAGCCGTTTTCCCACAGCGCATCCGCGCTGATCAGCAAGCGTTCGTCCGCGCAATAGAGCATCAGCGAATGCGGATCGTGGCCGGGCGCGCCGAGCACCTGCCAGTCGAGTGCGCCCAGCCGCAAACGTGCGCCGGGTGCCAGCGTGCCGGTGAAGCCGAAGCGCTCGCAGGTTTGACCAGTCGCGCGAAAGCTGAGGCGAGTTTCGTCCCAGCCGCGCACGGCATCGGCTTCGGATGACGGAATCAGCGTGCGGCACGGCCACGTTGCCTGCAACAGTGCGTTGCCGCCGCAATGATCCGAATGCAGGTGCGTGTTGACGATCAGATCGAGCGGCCGCGTGCGCAACGCATTGCGTACCAGCGCGACCGTTTGCGATGCGTGCGTCGCATAGCCGGTATCGACCAGCGCGGCGCATGTGTCGTCGACGAGCAGCACGTTGTTCGACGACAGCCAGCCGCGCTCGAAAACCCGGATCGATGCGGGCAGCGCGATCATGGCGTGGCCGTGCTCGCGTGCGCGTTTGCGACTGCGTCGGGCTTCGGCATCACGAGGATCGTCGAGGTACCCGTCAACATCAGCTCGCCGCGCTGATTGACCACCGAACCTTCGAGATAGGTCAGATCGCCGTTCAGGCTCGGCTTCCAGTGAGCGTCGCGCACACGCCACGTGATCGTCAGCGTGTCGTGCGCCTGCACTGCCTTCTTCAGCTTGATATCGAATTCGAGGCCGAGCGGTTGCGCGTAAGTAGAGAAATGCGTGGCGAGCAGCGCCATGAAATACGCGGTGGGTTGCGTGCCCGACGCGATCAAGCCTCCAAAGCGGCTTTGCGCGGCATACGCTTCATCGTGATGCAACGGGTTCAGATCGACGACGAGCGTCGCGAACGATTTGATCGAATCCACCGACAACTCGAGCGTCGAACTGAACGTCTCACCGGGCGTAACGATGCGCGGCGCGGCGTTCATTGCTTCTCCTTCGTCGTCGATGTCGTGCGCAGCGCCATTAACGTCGCGTGGCGCACTTCGATCGCGTCCCACACCGCGCGCTTCGCGTCGTTGTCGAGCGTCGACCAGCCGGCGATTTCGTCGATCGTGCGCAGGCATCCTTCGCACCAGCCGGTCGATGCATCCATCCTGCACACGCTGATGCACGGCGACGGCACGCAACCGCCGTCGTCCGTGTCGTCGTAATCGTTGCCGCTCGCCATCGTGTTCAGGCCGGCTCGCGCAACGCGACATCGACGACCGGCGCGCCTGTGAGCGAGATCAGCTCCTGCGCGGTCAGATTGAACACCGCGTGCGGATGACCGGCGGCCGCCCACAGGCTCTCCAACTCGAGCAGATCCGCATCGATCAACGTGACCGGCTCGGTCGCGTGACCGACCGGGCACACGCCACCGATCGCATAGCCGGTTTTTTCGCGCACGAACTTCGCGTCCGCGCGGCCGATCTCGCCGACCTGCGCGGCCACTTTCTTTTCGTCGACACGATTCGCGCCGCTCGCGATCACGAGCACCGGCGCGTCGTCTTCGCGGCGCCGGAACAGGATCGACTTCGCGATCTGCGCGACCGAGCAGCCGAGTCCGGCGGCCGCTTCGGCGGAAGTCTTGCCGGTTTCCGGCAGCATCACGATTCGCCCCGCGTGACCGCGTCCGCGCAGCAGCAGCGCGACGCGGCGTGCCGAGTCGGGCAGCGCGGCGAGATCGTCGGAGTCGAAGGACGCGAGGTCGTTCATTGTTTGGGACCATGAATGAAAATGGATGCTGCGGTTATACGCAGGTGTTTGCTTCGCTGCGCGCCTTCGCGAGCAGCGCTTTACCGGCGCGCGACACGTTGGACCGGCCGATCGCGTTCGAAATGAAGTCACCGATTCCGACCACTTGCGCGAGGTCGATACCGGTCTCGATGCCGAGGCCGTTCATCAGATACAGCACGTCTTCGGTCGCGACGTTGCCGGTCGCGCCCTTCGCATACGGACAGCCGCCGAGCCCCGCGACCGATGCATGAAAAACCTCGACGCCTTCGAGCAGCGCCGCGTAGATGTTCGCGAGCGCCTGGCCATAGGTGTCGTGGAAGTGTCCCGACAGATGCTCGCGCGGAAACACTTCGGTCACGGCCTCGAACACTTCGCGGGTGCGCTTCGGCGTGCCGACGCCGATCGTGTCGGCGATATCGATCTCGTCGCAGCCGAGCGCCGCGAAGCGCTTGACGACGTCGACGACCGACGCGACCGGCACTTCGCCCTGGTACGGACAGCCGAGCGCGCATGACACGCTGCCGCGAATCCGCAGCTTATGTTGTTTCGCCGCCGCGGCGACTGGCGCGAATCGCTCGATGCTCTCCGCGATGCTGCAGTTGATGTTCTTCTGCGAGAACGCCTCGCTCGCCGCGCCGAAGATGACGATCTCGTCGGCGCGCGCGGCGAGCGCGCCTTCGAGACCGCGCAGGTTCGGCGTCAGCACCGAGTAAATCGTGCCGTCGCGGCGCTCGATGCCGGCCATCACGTCGGCGCCGTCGGCCATCTGCGGCACCCATTTCGGCGACACGAACGACGCTGCCTCGACGTTGCGGAAGCCCGCCGCCGACAGACGGTTGATCAGCTCGATCTTGGTCGCGGTCGGCACGAATTCCTTCTCGTTCTGCAGCCCGTCGCGCGGACCCACTTCGACGATTTTCACTTGCTTCGGTAAGGCCATGATGTGTCTCCGATCCGATGCGGTTTGATCGCTGTCCCATCCGGGATGGGTGCTGCCGCGTTGCTGCAATTCAATTCAGCCCGCACGCCTGCGACGCGTGCGGGCGCGGGTTTTCACTCAGTAGCCGCGTTCCAGTTGCACTGCGCCGCTCACCTGCTCGCCGCGCATCATCGCGCCGATCTTGTCCGCGACCTGCGCGACGCTGTCCTCGCGCAACGTCAGCGCCGACGTGTGCGGCGTGATCGTGATGCGCGGCTCGCGCCAGAAAGGATGATCGGCGGGCAGCGGTTCCTCGCGGAACACGTCGAGCGTCGCGGCGGCGAGCTGGCCGCTCGCGAGCGCAGCGAGCAGATCCGCTTCGACGAGATGCGCGCCGCGCGCGACGTTGATCAGATATGCGCCGCGCGCGAGCTTCGCGAAGACTCGCGCATTCAGCACGCTTTCCGTGTCGGGTGTATGCGGCAGCAGATTGACGAGCACCTTCGCGCCGTCGAGGAAGCTATCGAATTGCGCGTCGCCGGCGAACGTCGCGATGCCATCGATCTGCTTCTCGCCGCGAGTAAAGCCGCGCACCGGCAGGCCGAACGAAGCGAGCGTTTGCGCGACCTGCGTGCCGAGCACGCCGAGCCCGAGCACACCCACCGTGAACGTTGCGCGCGGATGCGGCTCGAGCACTTTCCAGCGGCGCTCGCCTTGCAGCACCTGATATTCGTCGAAGCGGCGCAGATAGCGCAGCACCGCATGCGTCACGTACTCGGCCATCTGCGCGCCCATGCCGGTATCTTCGAGGCGAATCAACGGCACCTCGGGGGGCAACGTGCCCGGATGCGCGCGTTCGAGCGCGAGAATCGCATCGACGCCAGCACCGAGATTGAAGATCGCGCGCAGCGTATTGCGTCCGGCCAGCATCTCGCGCGGCGGACGCCAGACCACCGCGAAATCGGCTGGGCCGGTGTCGCCGGGCTTCCATTCGCGCAGCTCGGCGGCGGGCAGAGCGCGCGCAAAGTCGAGCAGCCACGCGGCGGCTTCGGTGTGCGGTGCGTAGATGAGTATTTTCATGCGGTCCGGAATGCGTCGGCGTCGATGTGGGCATGAGCGGGACGGACCCGGAGCGCGCGACGGCAATCGGACGACGCGTGCGGGATCGGGTCTCCTCCCGGTATGAATAGGCTTCATTCTACTTTTTCGACGCAAATCGCGCGTGTTTGCGCACGCACGTGCGCTTCGAGATGCATGCCGTGGTGGGTGTCGAGTTCGCGCGTACCCGCGCATTTCTTCGTTTGCCCGATAACGAAAGCACAAAAACCTGGTTCATCGATGCGCGACCGAGCGGGACAATGATTGCCTGGATTCCTTGCGCAGCGAGGCACGCACATGCTTTCGTGCACCCGATCGATCGCGACAATTCCTAATTTGACGCAATTTGTATATTGATTAGGTTTCTTGAATTGCTGATCAAAGCTTCACCATGAAAAACACCCCGAAGATTGGATCAACGTCCAACTTTCGGGGTGAATTTCGCCACTATGCGGCGACGCAGACCATTAGTTCGCGCACGCAGCGCATGCGGTGCAGCGCTTCCGCGACTCAATTCGCCACGCTGTGATCCCCATGCCCATGCCCATGCCCATGCGCACACCCATGCTCGCCCCCACTCTGCTCGACCGGCATCTGCTGCGCAGCCTCAGCGCGAATCCCCAGGCGCGCGAGCAGCTTGCGATCCGCTTCCGCCTGCGGGTTGCTCGTGGTCAGCAACTGATCGCCGTAGAAAATCGAATTCGCGCCTGCGAGGAAGCACATTGCCTGCAACGCCTCATCCATCTGCTCGCGTCCGGCCGATAGACGTACCATCGCGCGCGGCATCGTGATGCGCGCAATCGCGATCGTGCGCACGAATTCGAACGGATCGATCGCTTCGGTCCCGGTCAGCGGTGTGCCTTGCACCTGCACCAGATTGTTGATCGGCACCGATTCCGGATACGGCTCCATGTTCGCGAGCTGCGCGATCAGCCCCGCGCGTTCGCGGCGCGATTCGCCCATCCCGACGATGCCGCCGCAGCACACGTTGATGCCCGCGTCGCGCACGCGTTCGAGCGTGTCGAGCCGATCCTGGTACGTGCGCGTCGAAATGATCTGGCCGTAGAACTCCGGCGACGTATCGAGATTGTGGTTGTAGTAGTCGAGGCCCGCATCGCGCAGCGCTTGCGCCTGGTGCGTTTCGAGCATGCCGAGCGTCACGCAGGTTTCGAGGCCCATCGCCTTCACGCCGCGGATCATGTCCTTGATCGGCTCCAGGTGGCGGTCCTTCGGATTGCGCCACGCGGCGCCCATGCAGAAGCGCGTTGCGCCGTTCTGCTTTGCGACCTGCGCGGCGGCGAGCACTTCGTCGACCGGCATCAGCTTGTCGGCGGCGAGACCCGTGTCGTGATGCACCGATTGCGGACAGTATGCGCAATCCTCTTCGCAGCCGCCGGTCTTGATCGACAGCAGCGTCGACAGTTGCACCGCATTGGCGTCGAAATGCTCGCGATGCGTTTGCTGCGCGCGAAACAGCAGGTCATTGAACGGCAGTTCGTACAACGCGACGATATCGGCGACGCGCCAACGCGCGAGCGGCTTCGCTTCAGTGGCGGCTGCGGTCGGATTGCTGTTGGCGGCGCTCGCTTCGGCGGTGCCCGCTGCGATATTCAGTTGTGTCATGTGATCGATCCTCGTAAACGGATGAATTCGGGTTCGGCGCTGCGGGGCAGCGCTATGCCGCGCGCGATCGGCGCAGCGTTTGCAAAAGCCGTCGAATTTCGAGTTGGTCGGTCGCAAGCTCCGGCGACGGCGGGCTGATATGCGGCACGACGCCGAGCAACGGCGCGTCGTACGCTTGCGCGAAATGCACGCGAATCGACGCGATGTTTTCGTCGGGAAAGGTCATGTCCGGGTCGATGCGATTCGCGACCCAGCCCGCGAGCGTTAGACCGCGCGCGGCGATCGCTTCGGCAGTCAGCAGCGCGTGGCTGATGCAGCCGAGCCGCATGCCGACCACCAGCACCACCGGCAGCTTCAGCGCGACGGCGAGATCGGCGGTGTCCTGCGTCGCGGTCAACGGCACACGAAAGCCGCCGACACCTTCGACAACGACCACCTCGGCGAGCTTCAACGCCTCGCGATGGCACGCGACGATGTGCTCGAGATCGAACGAGACGTTTTCCAGCGCCGCCGCGATGTGCGGCGCGGCCGGTTCCCTCAGCAGATACGGCGTGCGCATGGCGGGCGGCAGCAGCACGCTCGACGCGGCATCGAGCTGATCCGCGTCCTCGTTGTGCAGCACGCCGTTCACTTCGAACGCGCCCGCCGCGATCGGCTTCATCGCTGCTGCCTGCAGGCCTTCGCGCACGAAGCCGCGCAATAGCGCCGACGACACGAAGGTCTTGCCGATTTCCGTATCGGTGCCGGTGACGAACAGCGACAGCGCGCCGTCATCGTTATTCATGTTGCTCATGCCGCGCGCGCTCCGACTCGTTGCAGGCCGGCCTCGAGCCGGTCGAGATCCGCATGCGAGTGCGCGGCCGACAGCGAGATGCGCAGACGCGACGTGCCGGCCGGCACGGTCGGCGGACGGATCGCGGGCACCCACAGCCCCGCGCGATCGAGCGACGCGGCGATGTCGAGCGTCGCATCGTTCGCGCCGATGATCAGCGGCTGAACGGCCGTATGTGAATCGACGGGCAGCCACGGCGTCGCCTTCAGCATCGCGCGCGTGCGTTCGATCAGTTGCCGGAGATGCGCGCGGCGCGCATCGCCTTCCTCGCCGCCGATGATGCGCAGACTCGCCGACACCGCATGCGCGGCCGCCGGCACCGACGCGGTCGTGAAGATATACGGACGCGCGCGCTGCACGAGCCATTCGATCACGGTCGCATGGGCGACGACGAACGCGCCGGAGACACCCGCCGCCTTGCCGAGCGTGCCGATCGAGATCAGATGCGGCGAGCGCAGCGCGGCCTGCGCGATCGCGCCACGGCCTTGCGGACCGAGCACGCCGAAGCCGTGCGCATCGTCGACGATCAGCCATGCGCCGTGCCGCTCGGCGAGTTCGAGCAAACGCGGCAGCGGCGCGATGTCGCCGTCCATGCTGAACACCGTGTCGGACACGATCACCTTGACGTCCGCCTCCGACGCTTCGAGCATCGCGCTCAATGCATCCACGTCGCAGTGCGGATAGATCTGGACATCCGCGCGCGACAGCCGCGCGCCGTCGATCAGAGAAGCGTGATTGAGCGCATCGGAGAACAGCGTCGTGCCGCGGCCCGCGAGCGCGGTCAGCGTCGCGAGATTCGCCATATAGCCGGTGCTGAAATACAACGCGCGGGCATCGTCGAGAAAGCCCCCGGCAAATTCGGCGAGATCGTCTTCGAGTTGCGCATGGGCACGCGAATGACCGCCGAGCAGATGCGAGCCGCCGCTGCCCGCGCCATACAGGCGCGCACCTTCGGCGATCGCGTCGATCAATTGCGGATGCGCGGCAAGGCCCAGATAGTCGTTGCTCGCGAAGCCGATGATTTCACGGCCGTCGACCGTCATGTGCGCGGCGCATGGTGTGTCGGCGGTGCGCCGGCGTCGGCGCAGGCCGCGCGCGTCGATTTCCTTCAGGCCTTCGGCGAGTGTGTCGAGCAGATGCATCAGCGGGCCTCCGCGAGCGTGGCGTCGAAGGTGTCGCGCGTGCGCGTGGCGAGCAGCGCGAGTTCTTCGTCGTCGAGGATGTACGGCGGCATCAGGTACACGGTGGTGCCGATCGGGCGCAACAACAGCTCGCGTTGCAGCGCGTTTTCGAAGAAGCGGCGCGAGAACGTTTTGGCTTGCTGAGGATCGTCGATCGTTGCGTCGAACGCGAAGATCGTGCCGCGCTGACGCAGATTGCGCACCTGCGCGTGCTCGACGAGCGGCGCCAGCGCGGCCGCGAGGGTCGCCGATTTGCGTGCGTTGGCGGCGAGCACGTCGTCGCTCGTGAACAGATCGAGCGTCGCGAGCGCGGCGCGGCACGCGAGCGGATTGCCGGTGTACGAGTGCGAGTGCAGGAAGCCGCGCGCGGTGTCGTCGTGATAGAAGGCCGCGAAGATCTCGTCGCGCGACAGCACGATCGACAGCGGCAGATAGCCGCCGCTGATGCCTTTGGACAGACACAGGAAGTCCGGCCACACGCCCGCCTGTTCGCACGCGAAGAACGTGCCGGTGCGGCCGCAGCCGACTGCGATTTCGTCTGCGATCAGATGCACGCCGTACCGGTCGCACAACGCGCGCAATCCGGCGACGTACGACGCGTCGTGCATCGCCATGCCGGCCGCGCATTGCACGAGCGGCTCGACGATCAGTGCGGCGATGCGGTTCGCGCGCGCCTCGAACAGCGCACGCACATGGTCGAGCGCGCGGCGCGCGACGTCGGCGGCGGTTTCGCCCGCTTGCGCGAGCCGCACATCGGGCGAGGCGACGACGTGGGCGTGACGAATCAGCGGATCGTACGCATCCTTGAACAGCGCGACGTCGGTCACGCCGAGCGCGCCGATCGTCTCGCCGTGATAGCTGTTGGCGATGCAGACGAATTCCTGCTTGTCGGCGTAGCCCCGGTTGCGCCAGCTGTGAAAGCTCATCTTCAGCGCGATCTCGACCGCCGACGCGCCATCCGACGCGAAGAACGCGTGGCCGAGCGTGTTGCCGGTCAACGCGTGCAGACGTTCCGCGAGTTCGACGGCGGGCTCGTGTGTGCAGCCGGCGAGCATCGCGTGTTCGAGCGTATCGAGCTGATCTTTCAGCGCCGCGTTGATGCGCGGGTTCGCATGACCGAACAGATTGACCCACCACGAACTGATCGCGTCGAGATAGCGATGACCGGCGCGATCGTACAGCCACGCGCCTTGACCGCGCGCGACGGGGATCAGCGGCAGACGTTCGTGGTGCTTCATCTGCGTGCACGGATGCCACACCGCGCGCAGGCTGCGGGCGACCCAATCTTCAGGGGCGACCGGGGGGACTGCTGACTTTTCCAAAGAGGTACTCCAGGGTGCTTTTTTGCCACGCACGCAAGCCTCGGCGAGTGCGCGGGGTCGAGATTAGCGGTTTATTTGGTCGCGCGCATCAACCGCGAAATGCTCGTTTTTCGCGGTGGCGTCGAGGTTTAGCATCGTTCGATGCAGCTCGTTCGATTTCGTGAGGGAAGCTCGCCAATCGACGGAGATAGCGACGTCAAAGTAATGGGCTGTTACTGGCCAGAATTTGGGGTGACGAGGTGTTTTTTGCGGGGGAGCGGAGCGCACAAGAAAAAGCCCGCCGATACGGCGGGCTTGCGGCACATCAGAATCAGGCGCGATTCGCGGCTCTATTCGTACTTCACTCCCGGCTCGCAATCGCTTTGCGCCCATTGGCATCGGCATCGCTTGCATCCGCCGTCTGCGAGTTCTGATTGCCCCACACGACCGCGTTATCGACCGCATACAACCGGCACGGATCGGAGCTCTGCTTCTGGCAATTCGTCACCGCCACCGACATCGGGTCGTCGCCGCCTTCGGCCCACGACCACGCGCCCGAGTCCGACACCGCGAACGCGCGGCTCGGATACTGATGCAGGAAGTTGCGATAGCCATTGCGGCCCTCGTTGTCGAGGTACGGCACAGAGTCGACCGCGTCGAGCGCGGCGAATCCGGTTGCCTTCGGCGCGGCCGGATCGGCGACGTGATACTGCACGGCAGTCGGCATACCGGCGCGCGCGAGGAACGCTTCGACGGCCGGCCACCATACGTGCACGCCGTCGCGGTCGCCGACCAGCCGATGCGCGTCGTTCTTGTAGTGGCCGAAGTCGACCATCTTCACGCTCGCGCCATGCGCGCCATACGCGGCATACATGCCCGCGACGAGTGGCGCGTTCCACACCGAATCGTTATCGCCATAGAGCCACAGCGACGGCACCACAGTCTTCTCGCCGTACGCGCCGAATGCGCGCGTCAGATTGCCTTGCCAGTCTTCGCAGGCGTCCTGGCGCAGGCCGCCCGAGAAATTGATCAGCGCGCGCACGCCGGGCGCAGCTTCCGTGCCGTATGCGATCGTCGCAAGACCGCCATGCGAGGTGCCGGCCACCGCGATGTGCGTCGCGTCGACATAAGGTTGCTTCGACATGTAATCGATCGTTGCTGCGACGTCGCCGGCCTGGCCAAGGCCGTTGCGCTCGACGTCGCAGCCGTCCTGCTCGTACACGCCGTCCGAGTGACCGAAGCCCTGGCGGTTCGGCGCGACGACGACGTAACCGCGGCGCACGAATTCGCGCGCGAACGGCAGCGGGTCGCTGCGTTCCTGCGTGCGCGGGTCGCCCGGAATCTTGCCGTGGTTGAAGACGATCATCGGGAACGGGCCGGGGCCGTCCGGCTTGTAGATCGTGGTTTCAAGCGTGACCGTGCCGGTGGCGTCGACCGGCACGCGGATGATCTTTTCGTTCAGGTGAGCGGTGGGCAGGTAGACGTCGTCGTCCAGCGCGAGGCGCGGCACGCGGGCGCGCGACAGCGGTCCCTGGATGTCGCTCGACGGCGTCGCGTCGTGTGCGGAAAGGGACGAGTAGGCGAGCGGATCGGCATGCGCGATCGTGACAGCACACGTGGCCGCGGCGCAGATCGCCGCACACTTCGTCAGAACCTTGCTCAACACCATTGATGCACCTGCTTTAAAGACGTGTCCTGAACTCCGTGCTGTCCGGTTGCGCAAAACGCTGCTGACATTCAGCTTTCGTTCGCGATTTCGACACAAACAGACTCACTCGCGAGCGTTGCGGGAAGCGCACGCACGCAAATCGAGATCGCACGGGATGAACCCAACGGCCGACGCGACCCCACGCGTCGAGGATGAACGTCACTTGATGCTGTCGGAGTCCGCGCGGCTCGCGTTCGATCAGCGGCCGGTCAGCCTTCCTTTGCATGTTGCGGAGCCGGTATGACCCGCTCTCGCAATGTGACGTCATGAAACTACGGACTCATCCTGGCACGACAATTTTGTTTTGTGCAATCAAGGAGAACCCGTGACGAAAAAATTGCTGCATGTGCGAACGAGGCTTCAAAGCCTTGCCGGGCAAGGGTCGGGGATATGTGGCGGGAAGCGGCGAGTAAAGATCGTGTCAGTGCTGTGGTGCGAGGCCAACGAAGAAGCCCGCGTGAAAGGAACGAAAAAAGGCCTATGCAAAGGCCTTTATCAAGTTTGTCGAGAGCGAGTGAAAGGCACGAGAAAGCTTCGGCGCGTAATGCAGCGATTGCTTAATCGGGGCGTGCTCTTCATTTACTCATTGACGTCGCCATCGACATAACGCCAGCGGCCATCATCGCCGCGCACGAATCGACTCGATTCATGCAACCGATAAGCACGTCCCCCCACTTTGTAGCGGGCGATGAATTCGACGGTCGCGCGATCGGCATCGCTTTCGGCGAAGCCTTTGATCTGCAGTCCGAGCCAACGGGGCGCGTCGGGCGCGGTGGGATCGACGTCGAGATCGGCGGGGCAGGTGCTGGGGTCCCACGTCGCGCGCAGGTAGTCGGTTGCACCGAGCACGTACGCGCTATAGCGCGAGCGCATCAGTTCGAGCGCGCGCGGCGCCGCTTCGCCGCCGTCGATATAGCGGCCGCAGCATTGCGCGAAACGCGGGGCTTTGGTCGCGGTGCCCCCGCGTGCGTCGGGCGCGGCGCCGCCGCACGGACAGTCGACAGGTCTTTGCAGTGACAACAATGGCTCGTTCATTGAAATTTCAGTTGAGCGCGCGAGCGATCAGGATCTTCTGGATGTCGCTCGTGCCTTCGTAGATCTGGCACACGCGCACGTCGCGGTAAATCCGCTCGACCGGGAAGTCGCTCAGATAACCGTAGCCGCCGTGAGTCTGTAAGGCGGCCGAGCAGATGCGCTCGGCCGCTTCGGAGGCGAACAGTTTTGCCATCGCGGCTTCGGTCAGACACTGCTGGCCCGCGTCCTTCAGCGACGCCGCGTGCCAGATCAATTGACGCGCGGCTTCGAGTTGGGTCGCCATGTCGGCAAGGCGAAACTGCACCGCCTGGTGCGAGAACAGCGGCGCGCCGAAGCTCTCGCGTTCTTTTGCGTAAGTCAGCGCCGCCTCGAACGCGGCGCGTGCCATGCCGACGCTTTGCGCGGCGATACCGATGCGCCCGCCTTCGAGACCCGACAACGCGATCCGGTAGCCTTCGCCTTGCGCGCCGATCAGGTTCGCGGCCGGCACGCGGCACGCCTCGAATACGATTTGCGCGGTATCCGACGAATGCTGGCCGAGCTTGTCTTCGACCCGCGCGACCACGTAGCCCGGCGTGCCGGTGGGCACGATGAACGCGCTGATGCCGCGCTTGCCAGCGGCCTTGTCGGTGACGGCCATCACGATCGCGACGTCGCCGTTCTTGCCGCTCGTGATGAACTGTTTGACGCCATTCAGCACGTACGCGTCGCGCTCGCGTGTCGCGGTGGTGCGCAGCGCCGACGCATCCGAGCCCGCTTGCGGCTCGGTCAGGCAGAACGCGCCGAGCATCTCGCCGCGCGCGAGCGGCGTGAGCCAGTCGCGCTTCTGCGCGTCGTTGCCATAGGTGAGCAGGATGCTGCACACGGGGCAGTTGTTCACCGAGATCGCGGTCGACGTGCCGCCGTCGCCGGCCGCGATTTCTTCGAGGATCAACGCGAGCGCGAGCGCGTCCATGCCCGCGCCGCCATACGCTTCGGGCACCAGCACGCCATAAGCACCGAGCTCGGCGAGCTGCCGGTGCACGTCGCGCGGGAAGGTGCGCTCGCGGTCCCATTGCGCCGCGTACGGCGTGATCTCTTCGCGCACGAAGGTGCGCAGCGCGTCGCGCACCATCAGGTGATCCTGATCAAGCACCATGAGCGTGTCTCCGGTCCCATGCAACGTAGTTGTCTACCAGTCGAGCTGCGTGCCGTCGTGCTGAAAGAAGCGGCCGTGGAACGCGTCGCGCGATGCCGCCGCCTGCGCCAGCACCTCGCGCATGCCGGCGACGCTGCGCTCGGGATCGAGCGCGGCCTGCGCGCCGCCCATGTCGGTGCGCACCCAGCCGGGATGCAGCGACACGCAGGTCGCGCGCTGCGCGTCGAGCGACGCGAGCTTCAGCACGGCGTTCAGCGCCGCCTTGCTCGCGCGATACAGCCAGCCGGTCGTGCCGCTTGCATCGGCGATGCTGCCCATGCGACTCGAAATCACCGCGAGCACGCCGTCCGTTTCCTCGACGAGCGGCAGCAGGATTGGCAGCAGCTGCATCGGGCCGCGCACGTTCGTGTGCATTACGTGATCGAAGTCCTCGGCGGTGATCGTTTCGATGCCTTCGGTGCGCGGACCGTACACGCCCGACACCAGGATCGCGGCATCGAGCCGTTCGCCGTCGAGCTTCCAGCCGAGCGCCGCGATGTCTTCGGGCGCGGTGACATCGAGCGAGAAGGTTTCGGCGCCGAGTTCGCTGAGCGCGTCGAGCGCGGCGCCGTCGCGCGCGGTCGCGAGCACGCGCCAGCCGCTCTTTCTGTACTGCCGGACGAATTCCTGGCCGATGCCACGCGATGCACCGACGATCAACACTGTTTTCATCGTATTCCTCGAAGATTTTGTGGATGCATCAGATCAGTTCGACACCCATCGCGGTCGCCTCGCCGCCGCCGATACACAGCGTCGCGACACCGCGCTTCAGACCGCGATTCTTCAGCGCGCCGATCAGCGTGACGAGAATGCGCGCGCCCGAGGCGCCAATCGGATGGCCTAACGCGCACGCGCCGCCGTTCACGTTGACCTTGTTGTGCGGTAAATCGTGCTCTTTCATCGCGGCCATCGTGACGACCGCGAACGCTTCGTTGATCTCGTACAGATCGACGTCGCCGGCGCGCCAGCCGTTCTTCCCGAGCAGCTTGCGGATCGCGCCGACCGGCGCGGTGGTGAACTTCGCGGGCGCCTGCGCGAACGTCGAATGACCGACGACGCGCGCGAGCGGCGCCACGCCGAGCCGTTTCGCGGTCGACTCGCGCATCATCACGAGCGCGGCCGCGCCGTCCGAGATCGACGACGAGTTCGCCGCCGTCACGGTGCCGGTCTTGCTGAACGCGGGCTTCAGCGTGGGGATCTTGTCGAGGTTGGCCTTGAACGGCTGCTCGTCGCGCGCGATCGTGACGTCGCCGTTGCGGGCCGCTACGGTGACCGGCGCGATTTCCCAGTCGAACGAGCCGTCCTCGTTCGCGCGCTTTGCGCGGTTCAACGACTCGACCGCGAACGCGTCCTGCGCCTCGCGCGTGAAGTCGAACGACGCCGCGCACTCCTCGGCGAACGCGCCCATCAGACGGCCTTTGTCGTAGGCGTCTTCGAGGCCGTCGTAGAACATGTGGTCGAGCACCTGGCCGTGGCCCATGCGCATGCCGCCGCGCGCCTTCGGCAGCAGATACGGCGCGTTCGTCATGCTCTCCATGCCGCCCGCGACGATCACGTCGAGCGAGCCGGCGGCCAGCATGTCGTGCGCGAACATCGCCGCGCGCATGCCGGAGCCGCACATCTTGTTGACCGTCGTGCAGCCGGTGGCGAGCGGCAGACCCGCGCCGAGCGCGGCCTGGCGCGCGGGCGCCTGGCCGAGGCCGGCGGGCAGCACGCAACCGATCACCGCTTCGTCGATCTGCTCGGGCTTCAGACCCGCTCGTTCTACGGCCGCCTTGATCGCGACCGCGCCGAGTTGCGGCGCGCTCAGCGACGCGAAGTCGCCCTGAAAGCCGGCCATCGGCGTGCGCGCCGCGCTGACGATTACGATTGGATCGGCGTTGATACCACTGTGGTTTGCGTCACTCATGTTCGAGCTCCTTGGTCATAGCTTGGATGGCTACCGCCGCGCGTTGCCTGATGCGAACCCTTGTGGGATTCATCAAGCCACGCGCACATTTGGCTCGTTCGCCTGCGCATCGGTTGCTTCGGCGAACCGCTCCGGATAGCGCACGCAGAAGCGCACGCTCGGGTCGTACGGGAAAAAATCGGGCAGCTCGCCCTTTAGCAGAGAATCCTTGTATCGCTGCCACAGCTCGGGCTCGAAGAAATCCGCGTGATGCCGCATGAACGAGCGCCGCACGCGTGGATCGCCGAGCAGGAACGTGCCGTACGTCTCCGGGAAAATATCGTGCGGGCCTACCGCGTACCACGGCTCGTCCGACATTTCGTCTTCCTCGTTGCGCGGCGCCGGCACCGCACGCACGTTGCAGTCGGTCAGGTATTCGATTTCGTCGTAGTCGTAGAACACGACGCGGCCGTGTCGCGTGACACCGAAGTTCTTGTACAGCAAGTCGCCGGGGAAGATGTTCGCCTGGATCAGCTCCTTCACCGCATTGCCGTATTCCTTGATGCCGCGCTCGACGTCGTCGTCGTTGCCGTTCTGCAGGAACAGATTGAGCGGCACCATTCGTCGCTCTAGGTACAGATGGCGAATCACGAGGTTGTCGCCGTCGTACTCGATCAGCGACGGCACTTCCTTTTCGAGTTCGCGCAACAGCGTTTCGTCGAGCCGCGCGAGCGGCAGCGCGACGCTCGAATATTCGAGCGTGTCGGCCATCCGGCCGAGCCGGTCATGACGTTTGACGAGCAGATACTTCTGCTGGATCTGCGCGCGCGTGGTTTCCTTCGGCGGCGGAAAGTTGTCCTTGATCAGCTTGAACACATAGGGGAACGACGGCAACGTGAATACCAGCATCACGAGCCCCTTGATGCCGGGCGCGACGATGAAGCGGTCGCTCGAATGCTTCAGGTGATGCAGCAGATCACGATAGAACAGATTCTTGCCCTGCTTCTGCAGACCCACCGATGTATAGATTTCCGCCTTCGGCTTGCCCGGCATGATCGTGCGCAGAAACTCGACATACGCGGACGGCACTTCCATGTCGACCAGAAAATACGAGTGCGAGAAGCTGAAGATGATCAGCAACTGCTCGCGCTTGAGCAGCACGGTGTCGAGCGCGAGCACGCCCGGTTTCACGTGACGCAGCGGCACCGCGAACGGCAGCAGCGCCTCGCCGTTGATGATGCGTCCGACGATATACGCGCCCTTGTTGCGATAAAACAGCGACGACAACACGTGAATCTGGAAGTTCGGCGCTTCGTCGAACACGCCGAACGCTTCGCGAATCGACTGCATCACGCAGGCGACGTCGCGCGTCAGATCCTCGAACGGCGGATCGAGCTGGAAGTTCGTGACGACCCGTTCGAGCGTTGCGGCAAGTCCATCAGTACCGGGGTAATACGCGCGGTAGGTCGGCTTCGCGGCCGGTTCGTCGTTCTCGATGTATTCGGTCGAGATCGCCGGGCGCACGAAAATGAAATCGTTGTTGAAGTACGAGCGATGCAGAATCTTGCAGGAAACCGAATTAAAGAAGGTTTCCGCGCATTCCGGCTGACGGTGCGTGGTCAGGAGGCCGATGTAGTGCAGCTTGATCTGCTGCCACACTTCGCTGTCGATGTTCTCCGCGTCGTACTCGTCTTCGAGCAACTGCACGCATTCCTGCACGCGATCGTCGTACGACGTGATGCGGTCGCGCGCGAGCTTTTGCAGGCCGTGCCAGTCGCCGGCTTCGAACAGCGTCTTCGCGTGGATCGCCGCGTCGCGAAAGATCCGGTAGTGACGGTCGAACCCATCGAGCATCGTCTGCGCGACGTCGAAACCGATTTGCGACGATAACAGCTTGGGGAAGTGATTCATCACGCGCGCTCCGCAAACGCCGGTCAGAGTCAGGCCGCTTCAGGCAGGCTTCGCGTCGTGCCTCGCGCCATCGAGCAGCGCGCGCGCCTGCGCTTCATACTGCGCGAGATCTTCGAGCGTCGCGTCGAGATCTTCTCGCTGACGTTCGAGCACTTCGCGATGACGCGCGACCGTCGCGAGGAACGCGTGCAACTGCGATACGGTATCGGTCGGCGATTCGTAGACGTCGAGCAGGTCACGGATCTCCGACAGCGTGAAGCCGAGCCGCTTGCCGCGCAAGGTGAGCTTCAGACGCGTGCGGTCGCGGCCCGAATAGACGCGCCGCAAGCCGCTCGAACCCTCGCGGCTCGGTGAGAGTAAACCCTGGTCTTCGTAGAAACGGATCGCGCGTGGCGTGACGTCGAATTCGCGCGCGAGCTCGGTAATCGTGTATTGCGTATTCATCGGGACATCTCGTGGCCGCTTGGTCGGCACAAAACCGGATTGGACGATAGAATCGACGTTTACGTTATCGTCAACCTGAGCGGAAAGCAACCACAACCCGGCCGACCGGCATCGCACACCTCGCCATGCCGGAGGGTCGTCGGAGGAAGACAGTCCCCATGAATTCACTCGAACACCAGCTCGAATACCCCTTCAACGACACGATGCCCGACGCGGGCCGCACGATGGAAGTCGCGCCCGGCGTGCTTTGGCTGCGCATGCCGCTGCCATTCGCGCTCGACCATATCAACCTGTGGCTGCTGCGCGATGAGATCGACGGCCAGCAAGGCTGGACCGTGGTCGATTGCGGCATCACGTCGGACACGATCAAGGCGAATTGGGAGAGCGTGTTCGAATCGGTGCTCGACGGCCTGCCGGTGCTGCGCGTGATCGTCACGCATTGCCATCCGGATCACATCGGCCTGGCGCACTGGGTGTGTGGCGGTGGCGATAAAAAGCGTTGGGACGCGCGACTGTGGATGACGCTCGGCGAATACATGCAGGCGCGCGTGATGGCGACCGGCGACGGCTCGAACGCGGGTGGCGAGGCCGCGGCGCGGCACTTCGCGCGGCACGGTCTGACCGACACCGAATCGCTCGAAAAACTGCGCAATCGCAATAGCTACTACGCGAGCCTCGTGCCGGCGATTCCGGGGCAATACCGCCGTTTGCGCGAAGCCGAGGACGTGAGGATTGGCGGTAGGACGTGGCGCGTGGTGACGGGATTCGGCCACTCGCCTGAGCACTGCGCGCTGTACTGCGCGCAAACCGGCACGCTGATTTCCGGCGATATGGTGCTGCCGCGCATTTCGACCAACGTGTCGGTGTTCGATATCGAGCCTGAGGGTTCGCCGCTCGAACTGTATCTGGAGTCGCTCGGCCGCTACGAGACGATGCCTGAAGCTACGCTCGTGCTGCCGTCGCATGGCAAGCCGTTTCGCGGCGTGCGCACGCGCATTCAGCAACTGCGCGAGCATCACGACGCGCGGCTCGCCGAAGTGCGCGAAGCATGCGCGGAAAAGCCGCGCAGCGCCGCCGATATCGTGCCGTTGATGTTCAAGCGCCAGCTCGATATCCATCAGATGACATTCGCGATGGGTGAGGCGCTCGCGCATTTGCATCTGCTGTGGCGGGCGGGGGATTTGAAGCGGACGCAGGATGCGGATGGGGTGATTCGGTTTGCGGCGGTGTGATCTCGGCCGTTGGCTGCTGGCATAGAAGCGAGGACGAATAGGTCCGCGCTACGCGGAGGGCACTGAGCGGCGCAGCGATGCCAGGCGTCCTTTCGTGCGAACTACTTCAACGGCAAGTCAGAGGCAGCGTCGCGTAGTTGTTGGGCTCGCCGGTTGTTGAGTTCGGAAACGCAAGCCAAACGGCGCACTTCCTGCGCACTGCCGGCCCCACCACCACTTAGCGAAGCTGCGAATTCGCATTGAGTCTTACGGTACTCGGCGAATTTCCTGTTTGATGCGACGAATTTTGCCTTGGCCTGGTTGACGTACTTGTTGTCTTCATCCCATTTGGAGAGGGTGCCAGCCATCTTCTGCTCGGCTCGGCTGAGGGCCTTCTGACTGGCCTCTGCTTTTTCTGCCAGACAGTCCCGCATTCCCGCTTGCGAGAACGCGCTGCATTCTTCGCGCAGAGCCCGTTCGCTTGCAACGGGAGCAGTTGAGGCCGCAAGGACCATTGTTGGCAGGTAGGCGGTCAAACCGAAACAGATCAGCTTCATTGTGCGCATAGGGCTACCTTTCCTTGCGCACCATTGACAAAGCGTAATCAAGCTTCCTGGCGTAGTTGGGGTCGCCCCCTCCGTTGTAACGCTCCGCTATCACTGGCGCGGACATGGGACGCCAGCTTGTAACAGCGTTTTGAACTGAAGCTTTCCGGTACTTCAACACTTGTCCGGGGCGCAGAACAGTGGCGGTGGGATTCAGCTTTTTTAATGTGTCGATCGTGGTGCCCTGAGCCCTCGCCATCTTGTCGAGGCTATCTCCTGGCCTCACCGCGATTTCGTAAACCTCAGGGTCAGCACCAAGTACGCTTCTGTACTTAAAATGTGCCATGCGCATTAGCAAATAACCAATACCAGCACGAATGTTATACGCCGGTATCGTTCTGACAGAGGCCATTGTCAGCCGTCCTATCCAGGCTGACGGCACAATCAAATCACCGCCTTCTTTGCGTGAAAGCAGCGATGCTAATCCAGGATCGCCTGCAACCCCGATTTGCATCGGCTTGGCGTTCCACTGAGGATCGTGGGCACCTGTTTCGACCCACAACATCGCCTTGATAAGCTGCCAGTCCAAGGGAATGTACCCGGAATTGCCGCGAAGATGGCGGTTGTACTCATGGACTGCCATCTGGATCTCGCAGTCCCAAGAATTCCATTTGGCATCGCTTACAGCCTTGCTAACGCCATCCTGCCACCGTTCAAATCCTGTCCTCGTTGGAGCTTGCATTGCCATAACCATTCCTTCTGCCAAAGTGTGGGCGGCTACTTTGCAAGCAATTATCAGCTTCTTGCCTGAGGAAAATTGCATTAGGAATCGGTCTGGCGGGCGAAGGCCCGAGATCACGTCGAAAAAAGGTTACGCAGTGTCAGATGCAACCAGCCAATTCGCGCGTTGAATAAAAAAAGCCCGGTTCAAAAACCGGGCTTTCTTGCAGGGCCGCCTGCGCTAACCGCAGCGCAAAATCACTGCACCACCACCTCCCCAAAATTCTGCCGACCAAACGGACTCACGTGATACCCGCTCACGTTCGTGCGCGTGATCGCGGCAGCGGTCGGATAGCCGAGCGGAATCCACAGCGCTTCGTCGTGGATGATCTGCTGCGCGGCTTCATACGCTTTCGTGCGCTTGGCGATATCGGACGTCGCTCTGCCCTCGGCGATCAGCTTGTCGAGGTCCTGATCGCAGAAGCGCGCGAAGTTGATGCCCGACTTCACCGCGTTGCAACTGAAGAGCGGCGACAGATAATTGTCCGGATCGCCGTTGTCGCCGGCCCATCCCATGAACAGCGTGTCATGCTGACCCTGCTTCGCCTCCTTGATCAGCTCGCCCCATTCGATCACCTTGACGTCCGCCTTCACGCCGATCTTCGCGAAGTCGGCCTGCAGGAGTTCGGCACCGGCCTTCGGATTGGGATTGAGCACGCTGCCATTCGGACGCACCCAGATCGTCGTTTCAAAACCGTTCGGATAGCCCGCGTCGGCGAGCAGCTTCTTCGCCTTCGCCGGGTCGTACGGCCAGCCCTTGATCGAGTGGTTGTAGCTCCACGTATTCGGCGGAAACGGGTTGACGGCCGGCGTCGCGGTGTTGTCGAACACGGTCTTCAGATATGTCGTGCGGTCGAACGCCATGTTCAGCGCGGCGCGCACCTTCTGGTTTTCAAGTGGCTTCTGCTGCGTGTTCAGCGCGACGAAGGCTGTCATGAACGCGGGCGTCTGCACGATCGCGAGCGACTTGTCGTTCTTCGCGTCGGCGAGATCCTGCGGCTTCGGCGACAGCGCGATCTGGCATTCGCCAGCCTTCACCTTCTGCGCGCGCACGGTCGCGTCCGGCGTGATCGCGTAGATCAGGCGCTCGATCTTCGGCTTCGGTCCCCAGTAGGTCGGGTTCGCGTCATAACGGATCACCGCGTCTTTCGTATAGCTTTTCAGCACGAACGGGCCGGTGCCGATCGGCTTCGCATTCAGATCGACCTGCTGGCCGGCCTTCAGCAACTGATCCGCGTACTCGGCCGAATAGATCGACGCGAAGCCCATCGTCAGGATCGACAGGAACGTCGCGTTCGGCTCGTTCAGCTCGAACTTGACCGTGTTGTCGTCGACCTTGGTAATCGACTTGATCAGCTTCGGCAGCCCCATCGATTGCGCATGCGGGAAGCCGCTCGCGCCCGCCACCTTGTGCCACGGATTGCTGTCGTTGAGCATGCGGTCGAACGTGAAGATCACGTCGTCGGCATTCAGCGCGCGGGTGGGCTTGAAGTAGTCGGTGGTTTGGAACTGCACGTTGGGGCGCAGGTGAAATGTGTACGTCAGGCCGTCGGGGCTCACTTCCCACTTGTCGGCGAGCGCGGGCACGACCTTCTTCGCGGCTTCGTCGAACGACACCAGCGAGTTGAAGATCACGTCGGCCGATGCATTCGTCGTGACGAGCGAATTGAACTGCACGACGTCGAAGCCGTCGGGGCTCGATTCGGTACAGACGGTCAACGGTTTGGCGAGCACGAGCGCGGGCGCAGTGAGCAGGATGGCGGCTGCGAGCAGTTTGAAGCGCATAGGATCTCCGGTAACGAGCGCAGTCAGGCAGTGCGTCTGGTTGTGTTTATGGCGGCGATGCGTGAGCGGGCAGGTCAGCGGTCCCGGCGCGCGCGTCGCCACGATTGTGATACGTTCCCGGCGCCGTCGTACAAGTCGGGCGATCCCGGCCTGAGGCCTGGGCGCCAGGCCTTCGAGGCCTAGCCGGCGGCGCGCCTTCGCGAAAGCTTATCGAAGGGCCATTTTGGCGACAACAATTTAATCGACATATCCATATGGGGCGGCGCGGCCATGCTGCCGCCTCAGGCTGCGGTGGCCTGACGCAGCAGGTAGCCGATGCCACTTATTGCGCGCACGCCGTACCACGACGTCATTTCCCCATCGATCAGATCGATGCGCTTGCCGGTGAGACGCGGATCGCGCGCGAGCGCATCGCGATGCGCGGCCGTGAAGCGGTACGGCTCGCTCGACAGCAGCACGCGCTCGACCTGCGCGAGCCACGGCGCGTCGTCGAAGTCGAGCGTGGGGTAACGCGCGGCGCCCGCGCTGCCGCCGCGCACGTCGGGCAGCGTATGCCAGTTCACGAGGCGCAGCATCGCGGCGATATAGGTGTCGCGTGCGACGCTCATCCACGGTTCGCGCCAGATCAGGTACAGCACGCTCTGCGCGGCGAAGGCGTGAGCGCCGGCTTCGCGCAGACGCGCTTCGAGCGAGTCGCTCAAGCGCCGCGCTTCTTCTTCACGCCCGAAGATCGCGCCGAGCAGCGCGAACAGCGCGAGGTTGTCGTGCGGCGTCTGCGGATGGGTGACGACGATGTGCGGCACGAACGCGCGCAGTTGCTCGACGGTGTCGCGTTCGTTCTCGTCGACATTGACGATCAGATGGGTGGGGCGCAGCGCGCGGATCGCGTCCAGTTTGACGGCCTTCGTGCCGCCGACCTTCGGCACCGCCCGGACCTTGTCGCGCGGATGCACGCAAAAGCCGGTGCGCCCGACGATCTGCCGTTCGAGGCCGAGCGCGAAAAGCGTTTCGGTGAGGCTCGGCACCAGCGACACGATGCGCGCGTCGGTGCCCGCGGATTCGTGCGCGACGCCGGCTGCATCGACCGCACGGGACTGCATGGCTTACTCGGTGGCGGCGCGCGGCTTGCGCGGCGCGCGTTCGAACACGCGGTCGTAGAGCCAGCGCGGCAGCACATGCAGCAGCATCGCGGCCACGCGCATCTGCCACGGAAACACCCCGAACGACGTCTGCCGTTCGACTGCCCGCGCGACCTTCGCCGCGAAACGGTCGGGGTCCATCAGGAACGGCATGTTGTACGGATTGTGCTCGGTCATCGGCGTGCGGATATAGCCGGGCGCGATCGTGACGACCCCGATGCCGAACGGCCGCATCTCGACGCGCAACGCCTCGAGATACTTCAGGGCCGCCGATTTCGACGCGCTGTACGCGCCCGAACCGGGCAAGCCGCGCACGCCCGCGACGCTCGCAATGCCGACCAGCGTGCCGCGCTTCGATGCGGCCATCGCGGCGGCAAATGGCTCGAACGTCGCGACCATGCCGAAGTAATTGATGTCCATCACCTCGCGGAACGTGCGCAGATCGCCGTGACCCGTCAGCGCGCCGCGGCTGATGCCGGCGTTGGCGATCACGACGTCCGGCAGGCCGTGCGCGGCGATGAAGCGCGCGGCCGCATCGGCGAGCGCTTCTGCGTCGCGCACGTCGACTGCATAGATCGAGACGGTGCTCTGGGGATGGGACCGCTGGAACGCGGCGAGCGCGTCGCCGCGGCGGGCGACGAGGCCGAGAATCGCGCCGCGCCGTGCGTATTCGCCGGCGAGCGCAAGGCCGATGCCGCTCGAAGCGCCGGTAATGAAAACCTTCAGCGGAGAGCTCATACCGGCGCCTCGTGATTACATCTTCTTGGCGCGGACTTGCGAGACGAGGTAGTCGAGCACCTGGATCGTGCCCGGCAGGGTGCCGGTCGCGGCCGGGCCGGTTTCATACTTGCCCTGCACGGCGAGCGTCGGCACGCCGTCGATCTTGTAGTCGTCGAGCAGCTTCTTGTCCTTCTGCAGCGCGCTTTGCGTCGAGAACGAGTTGTACGCTTCCATGTACTTCTTCGGATCGACGCCGAGCGTCGCGAGGTATTTGCTCTGGTCTTCCGGCGTCAGCAGATAGTTCTTGTTGACATGGATTTCGTTGAACACCTTCGGCGTTAGTTCGTTCGCGACGCCGAGCGCGTCGAGCGCGTGGTACATCTTCGAGTGCGGGATGAAGTCGTCGCGGAAGGCGACCGGCACGCGGCGGAACACGACGTCCGGGCCCTGCTTCTTGACCCAGGCTTCGAGGAACGGGTCGAATTCATTGCAATGCGGGCAGCCGTACCAGAAGAATTCGGTGACTTCGATCTTGCCGGCCGGCACGTCGGTCGGTTGCGGCGAGGCCAGCACGGTGTAGTCCTTGCCGGCAACCGGCGCGGTCGGCGACGCATGCGCGCTGGCCGCGATCAGGCCTAGCGAGAGAAACAGGATGCTCAGCAGCTTTTTCATGTTGTGTAGACCCAGATAAGGCGGTAGCGCGGCGACGCCATGCTAAGGGCCCGTCGCCGCTGGTCGGATTCGGTGTGGCCGCCCGCCACAATACAGGTCGAAGCGGCCATCGTGCTTGTGACCCGCGCGCCGCGCCGATAGTTCGACGCGCCGTGCGAGCCGGCATTACCGTTTATTTATTGTTTGGTGAAGCGGATCACCGCGGTATCGACACCCGCGTCCGACAGACGCTGACGACTCGAATTCATGTCCTCGAACTTCGAGAACGGCCCGATGCGCACGCGGTAGTACGTGACGCCGCCGGCATCGCGCTGCGAGACCTTCGATTCGAAGCCCTGGAACGCGAGGCGCGCGCGCTGCTGTTCGGCATCGGCGGCGGTCTTGTACGCGCCGACCTGCAGGAAATAGCCGGTGTTCGCCTCGCCCGGCGCCGGAGCGGCGGGCGAGCCCGGCTTGGCGTTGGCGAGCGTGGTTGCGCTCTTAGGCGCGGAGCCTGCCGCCGTGGCGGCCGGCGCGCTCGAGGTCTGCGGCTTCTTCGCCGGCGCCGGCGCGACGATGCCGCCGGTGCCGTTCTCTTGCGCGGGATTCGGCGCGACCGCAGTGCCGTTGTTATTCGCGTTGCCGCCCGACGGCGGCACTTCGACGATCTGCGGTTCTTCGAGCATGCCCGACTGGGTCTGGGCGTTGGTCTGGCCCGGCGCGGTGTTCGGCGGAGCCGGTTGCGCGGCCTGCGGCACCGGCTGGCCCGGCGTCTTGCCTTGCAGCGGACGGTTTGGATCGTATTGCGGCTGGCTCGCACCGTTGTCGGTCGCCGCTGGCGGCGCGACCTTCGACACGAACGGCGTAGGTGCACGGGTGATATACAGCGCCACCACTACCGCGATCGCCAGGCCGACGATCAGGCCCAGCACGATGCCGAGAAAAGTGCCCCCGGTTTGCTTCGATTGCTTTGTTGTGCGGCGTGGTTTTGCCATCGTACGAATCACCTGCAAAAAGAATCCAGGAACGGCCGCCGATTATAACGACGGCCGCGCGCATATTACGCTGGAGGAGTTACATCTTGACGGGAGCGGAGACGCCGATCGTCGCGAGACCGTTGGCCAGCACCTGGCGCGTGGCCGCGAGCAGCGCGACGCGAGCGTTGCGTTCGGCCGCGTCGTCGACCAGCACGCGCTCGGCACGGTCATTGTAGAACG
This sequence comes from Paraburkholderia sp. 31.1, assembly GCF_014397645.1. Classification (NCBI taxonomy): domain Bacteria; kingdom Pseudomonadati; phylum Pseudomonadota; class Betaproteobacteria; order Burkholderiales; family Burkholderiaceae; genus Paraburkholderia; species Paraburkholderia sp. 31.1. Next base: position 42,496 of record NZ_VZQN01000025.1, on the reverse strand, counting down.
AGTGAAATTCGCCGGCGAGTTCGCGCAAGTAGAAGGCGACCGCGTGCGGCGCGAGTTCGTCGGCGGCGTGCTGCAGCATGTCCGGGAATTCGGCGAGCTTGTTGAGCAGCGCCATCGAGCGCTCGCTTGTCAGCGGCGCGAAGTCCACGCTCGCGAGCGCGTTCTCGTCCAGGCCGTAGCGCGCGTTGCACTCGGCGATCACCGAGCAGATGCGCGCGTGCGCATACTGCACGTAGTGCACCGGATTCTCGTCGTTCTGCTTCAGCGCGAGGTCGATGTCGAACACGAACTCGGTGTCCGCCTTGCGCGAGATCAGGAAAAAGCGCACCGCGTCGCGGCCGCGGCGAATGGTTTCCTCGTCGATCAGATCGACGGCCGCTTCCGAGCCCGGCGTCGCGCCGCCCGACCATTCGATCAGGTCGCGCACCGTCACGTAGCTGCCCGCGCGCTTCGAGATCTTCACTTCTTCGCCGTTGCGCATGACCGTGACCATCTTGTGCAGGATGTAGTCGGGGTAGCCCTTCGGAATGCCGATGCCGAGACCCTGCAGACCTGCGCGCACACGTGCGATCGTGCCGTGGTGATCCGAGCCCTGCACGTTGATGACCTTGGTGAAGCCGCGCTCCCACTTCGCGACGTGATAGGCGACGTCCGGCACGAAGTACGTGTAGGTGCCGTCGGTCTTGCGCATCACGCGGTCTTTGTCGTCGCCGTCGTCGGTGGTGCGCAGCCACAGCGCACCTTCCTGCTCGTAGGTCTTGCCCGCGGCGATCAGCGCGTCGACCGTTTTCTCGACGCGGCCTTCCGTGTACAGCGACGATTCCAGGTAGTACTGGTCGAACTTCACGCCGAACGCCTGCAGGTCCATGTCCTGCTCGCGACGCAGATACGTGACCGCGAAGCGGCGGATCGCCTCGAGGTCCTCGACGTCGCGCGCGCCGGTGACGGGCTCGCCGTCGCTCGCCTCGACCGTGATGCCGTTCAGATAGTCTTTCGCGATGTCGGCGATGTACTCGCCGTTATAGGCCGACGCGGGCCAGCCTTCGTCGCCGGGGCCGAGGCCGCGTGCGCGTGCCTGGGTCGACAGGGCGAGCGTGTGGATCTGCACGCCGGCGTCGTTGTAGTAGAACTCGCGGTGCACGTCCCAGCCCTGCGACGCGAGCACGTTCGCGAGCGCGTCGCCGAGCGCGGCCTGGCGGCCGTGGCCGACGTGCAGCGGGCCGGTGGGGTTGGCCGACACGAACTCGATCAGCACGTGCTTGCCTGCGTCGCGCCGTGAGCGGCCGTACGCGTCCTTCTCGGCGAACACGGCGGCGATCACGCCTTGCTTGGCGGCGGCCGTGAGCCGCAGGTTGATGAAGCCAGGGCCCGCCACTTCGGCGGTGTCGATCAGGCCTTTGGCCTGCGGATTGACGAGCAGCGCATCGACGATCTGTTGCGCGAGCTGGCGCGGATTGGCGCGCAGCGGCTTGGCGAGCTGCATCGCGACGTTGCACGCGACGTCGCCGTGCGCGGCGACTTTCGGGCGCTCCAGCGCGATGGCGGGCGAGACGAAGGCGGCTTCCGTCGCGCCTTGGGTGGCAGTCGCGACCTGCTTCACCGTCTCGGCGAGCAGTGTTTCGAGTGTGTGTTTGTGTGCGGGCAGCATGCTTGTTGCGAGTCCAGTGAGGCAATCCGGTAAGGCGGAAGAGGCGCCGGCCGAGGCCGGTGTCGCAAGCGTTGAACGCGGCAGCGCTTTGCGGCGCCGATGGCTGCGCCGCCGGCAGAGTGTCCCCCAGGCGATGCGACGAGATGCAAGCAGCGCAACCCGGTGGACTCCGCTCGGCGGCCCGCCGGCACGCAGGCTCGCGCGGCATGCGGATCGCGGCCGATGGTTCGACGCCCCCGCTTGGCACACGTGTGCGATGCTCGTCGAGCCTTGCCATACGTGGCGCTGGGCGGCGCGCTTTTCCGTTCAGACGGATTTTAGCAGGTGCTAATATGTTCAATGAGTTGCCCACGAGGGGCTGGGGCCGCCGCACCTTGCCGGCGCCACGTCAGGCGCGCGCTGTTGCCGCCCTTGGGACGCTCATGCGTTAACCCGACATAACGAAAAAGGGAACAGTCATGCTGATTACTTTCAAGTGCCACGCCTGCCCGGACGTGATGATGCTGGAGAATCTGGCGCAGTATCTGGTTGGCATTGTCGGCAAACGCCTTGGGCAGCGGGGCGTCATTACTCACGACGAACTGGGCCCGGCCATCGAGAAGCTCGAAGCGGCGATCACCTCCGACAAGCAGGAGCGCGCCGAGCACGAGGGCCATTTCCACGAGGGCGAAGACGGCCGCGATCGTCACGAGATTCCGCCCGGTCTCGCGCAGCGCGCGTATCCGTTCCTCGACATGCTGCGCGCGGCGCAGAAGGAAAACGCGGATATCGTCTGGGGGCTTTGATTTCTGCTGGGTCCCGAGCGCCGCGGCCCGGTCTCGGAAGGCCTTCATAAGCGCTTTTGGGGCGCACTCAAAGAAAGGAGCCCGCTTGACGCGGGCTCTTTGTCATTCAGAGGGCTTGTCCGCCTCGCCGCTCACTGGCTCGCGGGGGCCGCCGACGCTGCCGCGCCTTTCTTCATCTTTTGCTTCTTCGCCTTTTTGACATGCGCCTCGGTGGGGGGCGAGTAGGAGCTGACCGCGCTCGATCCGCCCGGCGCGGCGGGTTGTGCGAGCGCCACGGAAGCGCCCGCGGCCAGCGAAACAGCGGTCAATAACAGTGTCAGCTTCTTCATACGATTTTTCTCCGTTGACGGTTGCAATTTCGGTGAGCCGGCGCGTTGTGCTCGCGCCTGACGGGATGAAAGCCGACTCAGTCTACAAAGCCGAAATTGCCGTGGCGCCAAATATTCTGTCTTTCGGACTCGATATAGTCGCGCACGCGCGGCTCGGGCCGCACGGCCCGGCCACGTATCGCTTCACGCTCAAAGCAACGGCGCCAACGCGCGCTCGGCGTCCGCTTTCGTGAGCGACATCCGCTGCGCGTAGTCGTCGAGCTGATCCGCGCCGATCTTGCCGACCGAGAAATAGGTGCTGTCCGGATGCGCGAGGTAGAAGCCCGACACGCTCGCCGCCGGCAGCATCGCCAGCGATTCGGTCACGCTCATGTTGATTTCGTTCGCCTGCAGCACGTCGAACATGTCGCGCTTGACGAGGTGGTCGGGGCAGGCCGGATAGCCTGGCGCCGGGCGGATGCCGCGGTATTTTTCGGCGATCAGCTCGTCGCTGGAGAGGTTTTCGCTGTTCGCGTAGCCCCACAGGTCGCGCCGCACGCGCGCGTGCAACGCTTCGGCGAATGCTTCGGCGAGCCGGTCCGCGAGCGCCTTCAGCATGATCGCGCTGTAGTCGTCGAGATCCTTCTCGAACTGCCTCTCCTTCACGTCGACGCCAAGACCCGCCGTCACCGCGAACATGCCAATGTAGTCGGCGACGCCCGAGTCCCTCGGCGCGATGAAGTCGGCCAGCGAGCGGTTCGGTCGCATCACCCCGTCGACCACCGGCCGCACGCTCTGTTGACGCAGATTGCGCCACGTCAGCGCGACTTCGGTGCGCGATTCGTTCGTGTAGATTTCGATGTCGTCGTCATTCACCGTGTTGGCCGGCAACAGCGTGATCACGCCGTTGGCCTGCAGCCAGCGGCCCTGAATCAGGCGCGCGAGCATCGACTTGCCGTCGGAGAACGCGCGCCGCGCCGATTCGCCGACGATCTCGTCATTGAGAATCGCCGGATATGGGCCGGCGAGATCCCACGTCTGGAAGAACGGACCCCAGTCGATATAGTTCGCGAGCTCGTTCAGATCGAAGTTCTTGAACACGCGCCGGCCGATGAACTTCGGCTTGACCGGCTGATAGCCTGCCCAGTCGATCTTCGTCTTATTGGCGCGCGCTTGCGCGAGCGTGACCATCGGCTGTGCTTTTTTGTTCGCATGCTGATCGCGGATGCGGTTGTAGTCGGCATTCAGTTCGTCGATGTACTTCGCGGCGCCCTCGTCGGACAGCAGGCTCGAGGCGACCGATACCGAGCGCGACGCGTCCGGGACGTAGACCACCGGCCCGTCGTAGTGCGGAGAGATCTTCACCGCCGTGTGCACACGCGAGGTCGTCGCGCCGCCGATCAGGAGCGGAATCTTCTTGACGCGGAAGTAGTCGTCGCGCTGCATTTCCGATGCGACGTAGGCCATTTCTTCGAGACTCGGCGTAATCAGGCCCGACAGCCCGATGATGTCCGCGCCCTCGACCTTCGCCTTCGCGAGGATCTCGCTGCACGGGACCATCACGCCCATGTTGACCACTTCGAAGTTGTTGCACTGGAGCACGACCGACACGATGTTCTTGCCGATGTCGTGCACGTCGCCCTTCACGGTCGCGATGACGATCTTGCCCTTGGCGCGCACGTCGCCGCCGGCCGCCGCGAGCTGGCGCTTTTCTTCCTCGATGAACGGGATCAGATGCGCGACCGCCTGCTTCATTACGCGCGCCGACTTCACGACCTGCGGCAGGAACATCTTGCCCTGGCCGAACAGGTCGCCGACGATGTTCATGCCGTCCATCAGCGGACCTTCGATCACGTTGATCGGACGGCCGCCTGCAGCGGCGATCTTCGCGCGCACTTCCTCGGTGTCTTCGACGATGAACGTGGTGATGCCGCTCACGAGCGCATGCGCGAGACGCTTCTCGACCGGCTGCTTGCGCCACTCGAGGTTCTCTTCCTTCTTCGCGGCGCCGCTTTTGAACTTGTCGGCGATTTCGAGCAGGCGGTCGGTGCCGTCTTGACGGCGATTCAGCACGACGTCTTCGACGAGCTCGCGCAGTTCGGGATCGAGTTCGGCATACACGCCGAGCTGGCCCGCGTTGACGATGCCCATGTCCATCCCCGCCTGGATCGCGTGATAGAGGAACACGGTGTGAATCGCCTCGCGCACCGGATCGTTGCCGCGGAACGAGAACGACACGTTCGACACGCCGCCGCTCACCTTCGCGTACGGCAGGTTCTGCTTGATCCAGTGGGTCGCCTCGATGAAGTCGACCGCATAGTTGTTGTGTTCCTCGATGCCGGTCGCGATCGCAAAGATGTTCGGATCGAAGATGATGTCCTCGGGCGGAAAGCCGACTTCGTTGACGAGCACGTCGTACGAGCGCTTGCAAATCCCGGTCTTGCGCTGGAACGTATCGGCCTGGCCCTGTTCGTCGAACGCCATCACGACCGCAGCCGCGCCATAGCGGCGAATCAGCTTCGCATGATGAACGAACGCTTCCTTGCCTTCCTTCAGCGAGATCGAGTTGACGATCGCCTTGCCCTGCACGCACTTGAGACCCGCCTCGATCACGTCCCACTTCGACGAGTCGATCATGATCGGCACGCGCGCGATGTCCGGCTCCGACGCGATCAGATTCATGAAGCGGACCATTGCCGCTTTCGAATCGAGCATCGCCTCGTCCATGTTGATGTCGATTACCTGCGCGCCGTTCTCGACCTGGTGGCGCGCGACGGCCAATGCTTCGTCGAACTGATTGTTCAGGATCATTCGCGCGAACGCTTTCGAGCCGGTCACATTGGTGCGTTCGCCAACGTTGATGAAGAGCGTCCCGGACGTGACGTTGAACGGCTCGAGGCCGGCAAGGCGCATGGTGTGATCGGTCATGGCGTGTGTGCGAGTCGGGTGCGTGCGTTAAGGGACGTGCAGGACGTGCAGGGCGTCGGGGCGAAGTGTTTCAGGCGGGCTCAGGCCGCGTCGCGATACTGGCTCGGCCACTTGCGCGGCTTCAGCTCGGCGAGCGCCTTCGCGATCGCCGCGATGTGCTCGGGCGTCGTGCCGCAGCAGCCGCCCGCGATGTTCACGAGCCCCGCTTCGGCGAATTCCTTCAGCAGGCCAGAGGTATCCGCGGGCAATTCGTCGAAGCCGGTGTCGCTCATCGGGTTCGGCAGGCCGGCGTTCGGATAGCACGACACGTAGGTGTCGCACAGCTTCGCGAGCTCGGCGATGTACGGACGCATCAGCGCCGCGCCGAGCGCGCAGTTCAGGCCGAACGTGAGCGGCTTCGCGTGACGCAACGAGTTCCAGAAGGCCTCGACGGTCTGGCCCGACAGAATGCGGCCCGACGCATCGGTGACGGTGCCCGAGATCATGATCGGCAGACGCTCGCCGGTGTTTTCGAACAGCTCGTCGAGCGCGAACAGTGCGGCCTTCGCATTGAGCGTGTCGAAGATCGTTTCGACGAGGAACAGGTCCGCGCCGCCGTCGAGCAGCGCTTTCGCCTGCTCGTAGTACGCGGCGCGCAGTTCGTCGAAGGTCACGTTGCGCGCGCCCGGATCGTTGACGTCCGGCGAAATGCTGGCGGTTTTCGGCGTCGGGCCGATCGCGCCGGCGACGAAGCGCGGCTTGTCCGGCGTTGTGTATTTGTCGCACGCGGCGCGCGCGAGCTTCGCCGATTCGATGTTCATCTCGACGGCGAGCGATTCCATGCCGTAGTCGGCCTGCGCGACCGTGGTCGCGCCGAACGTGTTGGTCTCGATGATGTCCGCGCCCGCCGCGAGATACTGCTCGTGAATCTCGGCGATGATCTGCGGCTGGGTGATCGACAGCAGTTCGTTGTTGCCCTTGATGTCGCGCGCGTAGTCCTTGAGGCGCTCGCCGCGATAGCTGGCTTCGTCGAGCTTGTAGCGCTGGATCATCGTGCCCATCGCGCCGTCCAGAATCAGGATGCGCGAGTTCAGCAGCGCGGGCAGCGCTGCGCCGCGGGTGTAGGCGGGCTCCGAACGGACTGGCGTGATGGATTGAGCAGGCTGGGTCATGGCGGACGAGGGCTTGCGCCGGCGTTGGCGGAAAGCCTGTCATTGTAGCCGCAGCCGGGCGGATGCGCCCGCCGCGGAGGAGAGTGCGAGGCGCGGCCGGCAAAATCGACCGATACGAACGCGCCGCGCCGGGAATTCAGAAACGCGCTAACCAACGATGCAATAAAAAACGGCCCGGCAAGCCAAAGCCTGCCGGGCCGTTTCGCTGCCGCCGACCGCTTGATGGAACCCGCCGGCAAAGCCGCGCGGTGCGGTCGATCGATGTCGCCAGAGCGCCAGTTGAACCCCTCCTGTCAATGCAGGACCACCGGTTGATGCATCAGACTGTCGAATTGACCGAGGAATTCATCAACCTCGTCGAGCGTCGGCTCGCCTTCGATCAGCTTTTGCACATGCTCGCGAAAACGCGCCGCCATTGCCCCGTCGATGTAGATTTCGCGCTGCATGTTCTTGTCGACAATCTCGTAGCCGCCCGACTTCATGGCAAGCAGACCTTCTTGCGGAGGAAACTCGACGACACAGTAGTTAGGGCTGTTATAGATCATTTGCATGGCGACACTCCTTATTTCCGTTGGGCTCCTGCCCTTTTCTGCACCGTAGGTGGAGCATGTGGGATGGAATTCAAGGGGTGGGTCCGGACGACGCAAGTAAAAACTCCGGACCTGACGGTTAGACTCGCCGCTCCAGAAACGATTCAAGCAAGGCGGCGAAACGCTGTGATTGCTCGATTGGCGCGAGATGCGCGGCGTCCAGCAACTCGAAGCGGGCGCCCTCGATCGCCTCCGCTATTGCCTGCGTAGCAGCAGGGGGCGTGCCAGTGTCGTGACGTCCGGCCACCGTCAGCGTCGGCGAGCGGATTGCGCCGTGCTGGCCGCGAAGGTCGAAATCGCGCAGTGCCTCGCAGGCCATCGCAAAACCTTCCGGCGAGGTGCGCGCAAATGTCTCACGGATCGGCTCGACCGCTTCGGGATGGCCGGCCTGAAAGTCGGCCGTGAGCCAACGCGCCATCGTCGACGGTAACAGCGCCTCCATGCCGTCGCTGCGCGCGGTGTGGGCGCGCTGATTCCACAACTCACGGTTCTCGGGCGGAGTGCCGCCGGTGCTGTCGGCAATCGTCAGCGTGTCGATGCGCGATGGATGGTCGAGCGCGAACTGCTGCGCAATCATGCCGCCGAGCGACAGGCCGACCAGGTGCGTCGTCCGCGCGCCGAGGGCATCGAGCAGTTTGGCGAGATCGTCGGCCAGATCGCGCATGGCGAACGGCTCGCGCGCAACCGCGCTGTGGCCGTGGCCGCGCACGTCGTAGCGCAGCACCGTGTAATCGTCGCGGAAATAGCCTGCCATCTGATCCCAGATGGAAAGATCGCCGCCCAACTGATGGATGAACGTGAGCCACGGGCCGCCGCCTTCGTTGCTCAGCACGTAGCGTGTGTCGATACCGTTGATGTTCACTTGCATGCGGACTCCTTTGAAGGAAACGCAGTGAAAAAGCGCGGTGGGTCGCCTCGTTCGCGCGAACGGGGCTCCATTGACGTGCGAGTCAGCGTTGCAAAGGAAGTTTCGCCGATCTCGAGCAGATCTGCTCGTGACACTGTGTCACGAAAAGTGTCACGGTTTGATGATGGTCGGAGCGGTCGAATCGACCGGTGCAACTGGGGCGGCCTCGGGTGTTACTGCCGATGCGTCGGCCGGCGCCGGCGTTGCAGGGCCCGTGGCAGCGGGGGCTGCGGGTGCAGCAGGCGTGGCCGGCGCGCCACCATTGCCGCGGTCATCCGGCGACGTGCCATCGACATTCAGCTTGCCGCGCCACACCAGTTCGAACTGGGTACCGTTCGGCTCCGTCTGCAGTATGCGCGCCGGCAGCCAGCCAAGGGACGGGGCGAGCCACACATCGACGCGGCGCTGGTCGCCATCGTGCCGCGGCAGACGTTTGAAGTGACGCGTCTGCAGATAGCCTTGCGCGGCGCGGATCGTTTCGTCGCCGATCGTCTCGATCGGCCAGTTCTCCCCGCTATCGGTATCGACGACGAAAAACTGTCGCGTCACGCCAGGCTTATAGGCATCAGGATCGCCGCGCACGAGGCTCGCGAGCTGCATCACGACACTGAAGCGATCCTGCGCGCCGTCGGGCAACGGCAACGAGGCGGGCGTGCGCGTAAAGCCCACCTTCTTGTCGTTGCGATTGAAGATCGCGATGTCTTCGGCGCGACGGCCACGCTTTTCGCTGTACTGCGCCGGCGCGAGGCCAAAGGCATCGATGCCGCCGTGGCTCGAAAACACGAACGGACCGACGAACGGCAGCGGCACTGATACGACCATTTCGTAGCCCTGCCCGTCGCTCGCCCAATGGATCGTGCCGGGCGCGTTGCGCACGCCGTTGTAGAACGTGTCGTAGTCGAGTTCGGCCGACGGCGGTACCGAAAACTTCACTCCCTGCGACGCTTGCGGCGCGCTGGCCGCGGCAGGGGCGCTCGCGACGGCGCCACTGGCATTCGCATGGGCCGATGCATTCGCGTTCGCGGTGGCGGGTGGCGCGCTAGCCGCCACCTCCGATGCCGGCGTGGCCGCGGGCTCGTTCGGTTTGGCCGGTTGCAACGCGGTCATCACATGCTGCTCGCGCGGCGGCCTCGCCGCGGGCTTGCGTGCTGGCGCGGGCGGATGCGGTGCCGGCACGGCGGGCTGTGGCGCGGGTTGACGCTCGACCCTTTCGGGCGTCAGCAGCACGACCTGCACCGGCACATGCTCGCGATTCGCCGGATTCAGATCCACGCGATTGCGCTCGAACCATTGCGCCGCGATCCAGTGCACAACCGCGACGGCCGCGAGGACGGCGATCCAGCGCCACGCGCGCGCGCCGCGTCCCGGCCCGCTACCAAAAGCGGGCAGGCGATCATGACGGCGGTTGGCGGAAGCAAAATCCATCGGCGCTTGAATCGGTGAGAGCGTGAAAGGATACGGTGCGTATCAACCGTTGTCACCACGCGGGGTCGCGCTATAGCCGAGTTCGTACGACAGCTTGTGCGCGCATTCGCGCAGCGCGGTATCGATCTCGCCGCCCCAGCGGATATCGAACGCCCCTTCATGGCCGAGCGCGACGAGACCGAGCGCGAGTTCGCCGGTCGAATCGAACACCGGCAACGAAAACGCGTGGATCGTCGGCAGCAGCATGCCTTCGACGCGCGCAGCCTCGTGCTCGCGCACCTCGGCGAGCACCTTGTCGACCTCTTCGCGGGTGCGTGGCGCGCCGCTATACGACGAGCGCCGCGAGTCGGCCAGCTCGCGCTCGAGCATCACGGCGGTCTTGCCGGACGGCAGGTAGGCGGCGAACAGCAGACCGGTCGCCGAACTGAGCAAGGGCATCACGTCGCCGAGCTTCAGCGACGCCTTGGCCGGATAGCTCGACTCCATCCAGTGCACCATCGTCGGTCCCTGATTGCCCCAAACCGCGATGCCGACGGTCAGGTCGAGCCGGTCGCGCAGTTCGGCGAGCGCGATGCGCGCGAGCTTCACACCGTCGACGCGAGCAAGCCGCGCGAGCCCCAGCTGCAAAGCGAAGCCGCCGAGTTCGTAACGGCCCGACAGCGGGTCCTGCGCGACCACGCCGAGACGCAGAAAGCTGACCAGATAGCGATGCGCCTTCGCCGGACTCATGCCCGCGCGCTGCGCGAGATCGCGCAGCATCATCGCGCGCGGCTCGTGGGTCAGCACGTCGAGCAGCCTGAAACCGACCTCGATCGACTGGATGCCCGAGCGCAGTTTTTCTTCGCCGGGTTCGCCGGGTTCGTCATCGGCGCCGGTGGCGTCGGTTGCATGGGCGGGATCGAGCAGATCGTCGGCGGACGCGGGGTCGGTGCGGGTGCGGATCGTGCCGGAGCGGGCGTTGGCGGACATGTGCAAAAGGCGCGGGCAGCGCGTTCGGTGATCGTAATGGAGACGGCTACGGTGACACGACGACGAACACGCAGATATTGGGCCGCGCCGATTCACCATCGTAGAATACATTCCTTCCATCGTCACTAATACACGGTTCACAGCTCTATGAAACTTGCCTCGCTGAAGGACGGCACGCGCGACGGTCAACTGATCGTCGTGTCCCGCGACCTGCACACGGCGGCCATCGCCGACGCGATCGCGCCCACGCTGCAGCGCGTGCTAGACGACTGGGCCTTCTACGCGCCGCAACTGCACGACCTTTACGATGCGCTGAACCAGGGCCGTGCGCGCAACAGCTTTTCATTCGACGCCAAAGAGTGCATGGCGCCGCTGCCGCGCGCGTTCCAGTGGGCCGACGGCTCGTCGTACGTGAACCACGTCGAGCTCGTGCGGCGCGCGCGCGGCGCGCAAATGCCGCCCGAATTCTGGACCGACCCGCTGATGTACCAGGGCGGTAGCGACGACTTCATCGGCCCGCGCGACGACGTGGCGTGCGCATCGGAAGAGTACGGCATCGACTTCGAGGCCGAGGTCGCGGTCGTCACCGGCGATGTGCGGATGGGCGCGACGCCCGAGCAGGCCCTGCGCGGCGTGCGGCTGGTCACGCTCGTCAACGACGTGTCGCTGCGCAACCTGATCCCCGCCGAACTCGCGAAGGGCTTCGGCTTTTTCCAGAGCAAGCCGGCCACCTCATTCGCGCCGGTCGCCGTGACGCCCGACGAGCTCGGCGAACACTGGCGCGAAGGCCGCGTGCATCGGCCGATGATCGTCCACTGGAACGGCAGGAAGGTCGGCCAGCCCGACGCGGGCACCGATATGGTGTTTCACTTCGGTCAGCTGATCGCGCATGCCGCGAAAACGCGCAATCTGCGTGCTGGTGCCATCGTCGGTTCGGGCACGGTGTCGAACAAGGACGCGAAACGCGGCTACTGCTGTATCGCCGAGAAGCGCTGCCTCGAAACGATCGAGCACGGCGCGCCGCAAACGGAGTTCATGAAATACGGCGACACCGTGAGGATCGAAATGTTCGACGATGCGGGCAAGTCGATTTTCGGTGCGATCGAGCAGAGCATCGCGCCGCTCGAATGAAGCGCGGCGCTCACGCGGCAATGCTTTGACGCGGGCGGCACGCGCGAAAGGGTTTCGCCCGATGCCGCCACTTGCGCGCGCGGCTACACTGCGGCAAACATCACAACGAAAACCCCGACGTGAGGAGACAGCATGCCGCGATTGGACTTCTCCGCAGCTGGACGTCGGCGCGCTTGCGCGTCGCCCGTTGAAGCGCGCACGAGCGTGCGTGGCTTGCCTCAACGTGGTCGGCGCTTCGCGCGGCGCGCCGCGACGCTGTGGGCCGCGCTTGCCTGCGCGTTGCCGCTGACATCGTTCGCGCAGGTGAAGATCGGTCTCGTGCTGTCGCTGACCGGGCCGGCCGCGTCGCTCGGCATTCCCGCGCGCGACACGGTCGCGCTGCTACCCAAACTGATCGGCGGGCAGAACGTCGAGTACATCGTGCTGGACGATGCATCGGACACGACCCACGCCGTGCAGGACACCAGGAAGCTCATCAGCGAGAATCACGTCGACGCGATCATCGGCTCGTCGATCACGCCGAATTCGCTCGCGATGATCGACGTGGTCGCCGAGGGCGAAACGCCGATGATCTCGCTGGCGTCGTCCGCGAAAATCATCGAACCGGTCGACGCGAAACGTCGCTGGGTCTTCAAGACGCCGCAGACCGACGCGATGATGGCCTCGGCGATCGCCGAGCATGCGAGCGGACACGGCGTGAAGACGATCGCGTTCATCGGCCAGGCCGACGCGCTCGGCGAGACGTTCTACGCCGAGGTCGCGAAGTTCGCGCAGCTGCATCACATCGACGTGGTCGCGAGCGAGCGTTTCAATCGCACCGATCCGAGCGTGACCGGCCAGGTGCTGAAGATTCTCGCGACCCACCCCGACGCGGTAGTGGTCGGCGCCGCCGGCACGCCTGCCGCGTTGCCGCCGAAAACGCTGCGCGAGCGCGGCTACAAAGGCGTCATCTATCACAACCACGGCGTCGGCAATAACGACTTCCTGCGCGTGTGCGGCGCCGATTGCAACGGCACCTTCCTGCCCGCGAGCCCGGTGCTGGTCGCCACGCAATTGCCGGCCGATCATCCGGCCAGGCGTCTCGCGCTCGATTACATTGCGCGCTTCGAGGCGCGGCACGGCGCGGGCAGCGTGTCGGCATTCGGTTCGTACACGTCGGACGCGGGCGCGTTGCTCGAGCATGCGATTCCGCTCGCGCTGAAAGCCGGCGCGCCCGGCACGCCGCCGTTTCGCCGCGCGCTGCGCGACGCGCTCGAAGGAACACGCGGTCTCGCGGACACCAATGGCGTCGTCAACATGAGCGCGGCCGATCATCTCGGGCTCGATCAGCGCGCCCGCGTGATGGTCGAAATCACCAATGGCAAGTGGCTTTATCAGCCGGCATTGAACGGGGCGCGCCGTTCCGCGCGCGACTGAACGAATCTCCTCCGGACTGCTCACCATGCCTCAGCCATCGCAACCGAACGACGCGTACTACGCGCACTACCAGTCGCTGCGTTTGCAGCGTCATCCGCATGGCGTGCTCGAAGTCGTGATGAGCGGCGAGGGCGCGAATAAAAGCGGCCTCGCGACCGCGAACGCACGCATGCATTACGAGCTCGCGGAAATCTGGCGCGATATCGATCGCGATCCCGATACGCGCGTCGCGATCATTCGCGGCGAGGGTAAAGGCTTTTCGGCCGGCGGCGATCTGCAGCTCGTCGAGGACATGGCGAACGATTTCGAGGTGCGCACGCGTGTGTGGCGCGAAGCGCGCGATCTCGTCTACAACGTGATCAACTGCGGCAAGCCGATCGTGTCGGCGATGCACGGGCCGGCGGTCGGCGCGGGGCTCGTCGCGGGGCTGCTCGCCGATATCTCGATCGCGGCGAAGACGGCCCGCATCATCGACGGACACACGCGCCTCGGCGTCGCCGCGGGCGATCATGCGGCGATCGTCTGGCCGCTCCTGTGCGGCATGGCGAAGGCGAAGTACTACCTGCTGCTGTGCGAGCCGGTGAGCGGCGAGGAGGCGGAGCGCATCGGGCTCGTGTCGCTGGCCGTCGACGAAAGCGATCTGCTGCCGAAGGCGTTCGAAGTCGCGCGCAAGCTGGCCGACGGTTCGCAGACCGCCATCCGTTGGACCAAGTACGCGTTGAACAACTGGCTGCGCACGGCGGGGCCGGCGTTCGATACGTCGCTCGCGCTGGAATTCATGGGCTTCGCGGGACCCGACGTGCGCGAGGGCCTGAGCTCGTTGCGCGAGCGGCGCGCGCCCGATTTTGGCGCGGGCGGTCCACGTAACGACCAACGATCGTGATGTCATACCCCACACGGTATGATCGAATCGACGCGCGCGGCATCGCGCGCTCCACCTATCATCCAGCACCGAGGCGACAACCATGACCGACACCACTGGCTCCGCGCCGCCCTTTCCCGGCTTCCCCGGTTTTCCGCCCGCTGAAATGCTCGATCGCATGTGGAGCATGATTCGGCTGTCGCCGTTCGGCGCCGCCATGACGGGCGCGCAGCCGGGTGGGGGCACGAGTCCGTCGCTGTCGATGATGTCCGACATGATGGCGCCGCTCACCAGCGTCGAGGAGCTCGACAAGCGCATCACCGACATGCGCGCGGTCGAGCAATGGCTGAAGCTGAATCTGAGCATGCTGCAGTCGGCGATCCAGGCGCTCGAAGTGCAACGTGCGACGCTCGCGACGCTGCGCGCGTTCGGCGCGTTCGCGCAATCGTCGATGTCGCAGGCGGCGGCTGCTGCGTCGGGTGCCGCCGCGAGTGACGCGCCGAACACCGCCCCGAGCCCCGCCCGGGGGCCGAGTTGGACGAAGCCGGCCGAGCCCACGCCCGAAAGCGCCACGCAGGCCGACAGCGACGAAGAGGAAGCGCCCGCGGCGCCCGGCTTCGATGCGTCCGCGTGGTGGAATCTGCTGCAATCGCAGTTCAACCAGATCGCGCAGTTCGCGATGACGCAGCCGTCCGTCGCGGTCGCCGCGGCGGGCGGGGGCACGCAGGGCAAGCCGGAAGCGTCGAAGGCCGCGGATGCGTCGGGCGCCGATGCGTCGGGCGCCGCCGCGCAAAACGCGAAGCCCGCCGTCAAACGGCCGGCGGCGAAGCGCGCCGCGCCGTCGGCCAAACGCGCGGCCGGAACGAGCGCGGCAACGCCGAAAAAGTCGACGTGAGCCGGACGGCGCGCCGGGAATCAGTGGCCGTTGATGAAGGCGACTGATCGGCTGCGTTTTTCCCTATTCCAGCGCCGGCGGTTTCCGCCCGAGCGAATCGCCGACTTTATTGAGAGAAGTCAATACCACAGTGCGCTCGCGCCGCTTCTGTCACGGGTTTCGTGGGAGGCGCGTGCTATCATCGTGTAAGCTTGATCTGGCTTTGGGGCGTGCGCCGAAAACAACCAATCCCGCCGCCCTCGCGTCATTCGCCGCCGGCGCTACCGGTGCAGGGCGGGACGGTGCGGTTGTCGACCCAGACTGGCTCGACCTCAGGCAAAGGGTATCCCTCCCCGCGGTTGGCCACGGCGCCTGATTCACGCTTCAGGCGCCAATACAAAAGCCCGGACTTCTTTGCTGCCCGATGCTTCTGGGCGGCTGATTAACGCGTAAAATTGAATGCTTGGCCGATAAACGGCGCGTCCGTTCGTCGTAGATAAAACGGCTACACGTAGCAGCAACAGACACACACAGTATGTGCAGAACAGGGGTGGGACTATGAACACCATGCTTTATCCGGAACTTTACAAATCGCTCGAATCCGTTCGATGGGACATGGAGAAGGACATTCCCTGGGACAAATTCGATGCATCGCTGTTGACCGATGAGCAAGCCGCGACGATCAAGATGAACGCGATCACGGAATGGTCGGCGTTGCCCGCCACGGAAATGTTTCTGCGTGACAATCATCACGACAGCGATTTCTCCGCATTCATGAGCGTGTGGTTCTTCGAGGAGCAGAAGCACTCGCTGGTGCTGATGGAATACCTGCGCCGCTTCAAGCCGGAACTGGTCCCGACCGAAGAGGAACTCCACGCAGTGCGTTTCGAGTTCGATCCCGCACCGCCGCTCGAAACGCTGATGTTGCACTTCTGCGGCGAAATCCGCCTGAATCACTGGTATCGCCGCGCCGCCGAATGGCATACCGAGCCAGTCATCAAGCACATCTACGAAACTATCTCGCGCGACGAAGCGCGCCACGGCGGCGCGTATCTGCGCTATATGAAGAAGGCGATGGCGCAAACCGGCGACATCGCGCGTGCCGCGTTCGCGAAGATCGGCGTGCTGATGGCGTCGGCGCGTCGCACCGAAAAGCCGCTGCACCCCACCAACCTGCACGTGAACCAGGCGCTGTTCCCGCGCGACACGATCCAGTCGCGTCTGCCGGATCCGGAATGGCTCGAGCGCTGGCTCGACGAGCAGATCCGTTTCGACGACGGCTGGGAAAAGAAGGTCATCGAACGCATTCTGCATAACCTGTCGCTGCTGTTCGAACGCACGTTCAACACAGCGCAGGAACTGAACCGTTATCGCAAGGAAGTGGTCGCGCGTCTGCAAGCCGCTGAACAAAACCCGGCGCAGCAGCAGCCGGCGTAACGACTCAGGCGTTGCAGCACCGTATCAAACGGCGGTCCGGCAAGCGTGAGCTTGCCGGACCGTTTTGCTTCGGGCCGTCCAGCGTGTATCGTGACGGCACCTGGCATTCCTGTTCCCGTCACGCCCCAACTCCCTAATTCCCCAACTCTGTGACCGTGCGATGACCGCCATCTTTGAACGCAAGATTCTGACGCGCGATGCCCTGGTGAAGCTTCGTCCTTCGCTGCGCGCGCCCGTCGTGTTTACGAACGGCGTGTTCGATATCCTGCATCGTGGTCACGTGACCTATCTGGCCGACGCAAAGGCGCTGGGCGCGTGCCTGATCGTTGGTGTCAATAGCGACGCGTCGGTGCGGATGCTCGGCAAAGGCGACGACCGGCCGATCAACAACGAGGCCGACCGCATGGCCTTGCTAGCGGCGCTGGAAAGCGTCGATTACGTGGTGGGCTTCGGCGAGAAGACGCCGGTCGAGCTGATTTCCGCGCTGCGCCCGGACGTGCTCGTGAAGGGCGGCGACTACGACATGGACGCGCTGCCCGAATCGGCGCTCGTGCGCGGTTGGGGCGGCAAGGCGCTCGCGATTGCGTTCGAGCACGATCGCTCGACGAGCGCGCTGTTGAAGAAGGTGCGGACGCAGGGTTGATGCCGCCCGTTACCGCAACACGCGCGGCGCACTGCTGAACTTCAAACCGACCGCGTCGCTCACCTGATTACTGCGGCAACTCCGATGTCGAAATCGGCGTCTGCGGCGCGGGTCCGCCAACCACCGCCTGGTCGGCCGCATCGGCGGCGCTGACCGGCCGCACCTTCAGCCAGTCCGGATGAATCTGGCGATTCAGATGATTCGGCTCGCGTCCGCTGGCGGTGGGTGTGGGGC
This sequence comes from Paraburkholderia sp. 31.1, assembly GCF_014397645.1. Classification (NCBI taxonomy): domain Bacteria; kingdom Pseudomonadati; phylum Pseudomonadota; class Betaproteobacteria; order Burkholderiales; family Burkholderiaceae; genus Paraburkholderia; species Paraburkholderia sp. 31.1. Next base: position 25,188 of record NZ_VZQN01000025.1, on the reverse strand, counting down.
CGAAGGCGCCAAGCAGCGCGACGAAAGCCAGCACGTTGACAACAATCAGAATGGCGATCGGCCAGCGAAGCATTGTGGGTGTTTCCAATTCAGAAAGAAGTTGAGCCTGGGGCGTGCGGGAAAGACTCGGGTTCGGAAAATGGGCGGCGAATTGCGCGCAACTCAGGCGCACGTTCTACACGTACATCACGCGCCACCCGGTCGTGAATCGAACGCTAGCCACGGCAGGCAATCAGCCGCTTTGCCGCGCCGTATCCTCGGCTGCGATCAGCGCAAGCCCTGACAGCACCAGCGAATCGTGGCGAGTATGCGGCACTTTCAGGGCGCTCGCCACTTCGTCGGCGGCGCCGCCGCTGACTACGAGACGCACCGGCACCTGCCACTCATCCTGCAGGTCCCGCCACATCCGCTCAATCAATCCGGCCTGCGCCAGCGTGCAGCCCGCCGACAGCGAGCGCGGCGTATCCGTTGCGAAGAACGGCCCGCGACGGACCGCGCCGGTGGTATCGGCGGCGTCGAGCAGGCCGCGCGCGTGCGCGGCGTCGAGCATCGGCAGTTGCGCGGTGTGCTCACCGAGCGAGCGCATCATCAGCGTCCAGCCCGGCGCAATCAATCCGCCGATAAACGCGCCATCGGCGCGCAAGGCCTCGAGCGTCGTCGCGGTGCCGAAGGTCGCGAGCAGCAGATGCTCGCCGGGAAAGGTCGCGTGCGCGCCGATCATGCCGGCCCAGCGGTCGCTGCCGAGCGAGTCCGGTGTCGTGTAGCAATTGGTCACGCCGCATCGACGAGCACTTGCGCGGATCGTCGCGAGCGGCAGTCGCGGCCAGTGCGCGTCGACGAGCGCCGCGATGTGCGTCGCGACCTCCGCGCCCGCGACGTTGGAGAGCCACGCGCCGCATGGCGCCGGCCAGTCAGTCCAAGCGGGTTGCGCACCCGACCGCGCGCGTGGCCCGGCAAGGCCGTCATGCGCGAGCGCGCCGCTCGCCAACTGCGTCCCATCGGGCTGCACCAGCGCCCACTTGATCCGGCTATTGCCCGCGTCGATCAGCAGATATGGCGCGCGCTGCGTCATGCGACACCGTGGGCGAGACGCAGCGACACGTCGCCGGTCGCGATGCTCTGGCGGCCCTCAGCCGTATCGAGCAGCAACTGGCCACGCTCGTCAACGCCCGCCGCGACGCCGCGCGCGAGCTCCTGGCCTTGTTCGAGCAGCACGACGTCGCGGCCCGCGTAAGCATGCACCGCGTTCCAGCGCGGCTGGAACGGCGCGAAGCCTTCGGCGCCGAAGCGCTGCAGCATCGGTTCGAGCGCGTTCAATTCGGCTGCCAGCGTATCGGTCAGATTCGCGTTCGGCAGCGAGCGTTGCAACGCGGTCGGCACGGTGCCGAGCGCCTGCGGCGGTACCTCGGCGTTCAGCGCGCCGACCTTCGCCGCGAGTTCGTCGGCGCCTTTCACGTTGGTGCCGATGCCGATCACGACCGCGCTCGCGTCGTCGGTGCTCCACGCGGTTTCGATCAGGATGCCGGCGAGCTTGTCGCCTTCGAGCAGCACGTCGTTCGGCCACTTCAGCGCGATCTGTCCGGGACCCGCGACCGGCAGCGAGCGCAGCCCGTCGACGAGCGCGACGCCCACCGCGAGACTCAAGCCCCCGAGCCCTTCGAGCGGTCGCGGCAAGACGCACGCGACCGAAAACAGCAGCGCGTTGCCGGGCTCCGCGTACCACGGCCGCCCACGGCGGCCGCGCCCAGCGGTCTGCAGATACGCGACCCGCACGATCGGCCGCGGCAGCGCGTTCGCGCGGCGCGGCAGGGCTTTCACGTGGGCCATCAGGTCGGCGTTGGTCGAGCCGGTTTCTTCGACGATTTCGATCGGCCAGTCATGCGCATGCGCGCCGAACAGCTTGACCGCGCGTTCGCGATCGATGCGCCAGTCGGTCGAAGCCGACGACGAGGCTGGTGCCGCGCTTGTCGCTGCGGACGGGGAGGCGGGAGTCTTGGAGGCATTCATGTCCCATATTGTAGCCACAGCGAACCCGCCCGGGACTCGAATGCGCAGCGGTGAACGGCGACGCCGATCGATGTGCATCAGTGCGGACCGGCGGCCGAGCCTTCGTTACAATGGCCGCTAATCCGATAACCAGATTCACGCGATCCTTGAACAATGACACTCCGCCCGGCCTTGAAGTCGCGGCCGGCAGCCAAGGCAAGATCGTCCGTCTCTCGGGCCAGTGGACGGCGCTCGCGCTCGCGCGCGATCGCGACACCGGGCACGTGATTCCGGAACTGCGTTCGCTGACCGGCGCGCAGGGCATCGGCGAGTGGGACCTGTCGCGCGTCGACAGGATGGACCACGTCGGCGGCCAGGCGCTGTGGCGCGTGTGGGGCCGCAAGATGCCGCCGGGCACCGCGCTCACGGACACGCAGCGCGACATCTTCGAGCGCATCGCGCTGCTCGACACGGTGCGCGAGAGCGCCGAGCCGGTCACGCGCCTCGATCCCTTTACGCGTCTGGGCCTCGGGCTCTTCTCGTTCGTCGAGCACATGCAGGGCGGCGTCGCGATGCTCGGGCGCTTCGTGCTCGATCTGCTCGCGATCGTGCGCAAGCCGAAACTCACGCCGTGGACCGAAATCTCCGCGAACATCTACAACGCCGGCGCTCGGGCGCTGCCGATCACCGCGCTGGTCGCGTTCCTGATCGGCATCGTGTTGAGCTATCTGTCGGCACAGCAATTGCGCATGTTTGGCGCGAACCAGTTCATCGTCAATATTCTCGGCCTCGCGGTGATTCGCGAACTCGGCCCGGTGCTGTCGGCGATTCTGGTGGCGGGCCGCTCGGGCTCGGCGATCACCGCGCAGATCGGCGTGATGCGCGTGACCGAGGAGCTCGACGCGATGCGCGTAATGGGCATCCCGCACGGCCTGCGGCTGATCCTGCCGCGCGTGATCGCACTGGCCGTCGCGATGCCGCTGCTCGTGATGTGGACCAACGTGATCTCGTTGACGGGCGGCGCGCTCGCCGCGAAGCTCGTGCTCGGCATCGACATGAGCTTCTTCGCGCGCCAGCTGCCGAACGTCGTGCCGATCGCGAACCTGTGGATCGGGCTTGGCAAGGGCGCGGTATTCGGCATGCTGATCGCGATCGCCGGCTGTCATTTCGGCTTCCGTATCAAAGCCAATTCGCAGAGTCTCGGCGAAGGCACGACGACCTCGGTGGTCACGTCGATCACCATCGTGATTCTCGCGGACGCGGTGTTCGCGATCCTCTTTCAAAACGTGGGGCTAGGATGATCGCGCCACTCACCGAAGCCGTACGCGGCCAACCCGTACCGTCGATCGCCGAGCCGGTGATCGAGGTGATCGACATCACCAAGCGCTACGGCCGCAACATCGTGCATCAGCATCTGAGCCTCGAGGTGCGGCGCGGCGAGATCGTGTCGATCGTCGGCGGCTCGGGTTCGGGCAAGACCACGCTGGTGCGGCAGATTCTCGGCCTCGAGCGCCCGTCCAGGGGCACGATCAAGCTGTTCGGCGAAGACCTCGCAACGATCTCGCCCGACACCGCGCTGCTGATGCGCAGCCGCTCCGGCATGCTGTTCCAGCGCGGCGCGCTGTTCTCGTCGCTGTCGGTGTTCGACAACGTCGCGCAACCGGTGCGCGAGCTCGGCAAGGTGCCCGAAGACCTGCTGCGCGACATCGTGATGCTGAAGCTCGAAATGGTCGGGCTGCCGTGCAAGCACGCGTCGAAGATGCCATCGGCGCTGTCGGGCGGCATGATCAAGCGGGTTGGCATCGCGCGCGCGATCGCGCTCGAACCCGAACTGCTGTTCCTCGACGAACCGACCGCCGGCCTCGACCCGGAGGCGTCCGACGAATTCGTCGAGCTGATCTCAGGGCTGCATCGCGCGCTCGGTCTGACGGTCGTGATGATCACGCACGATCTCGATACGATGGTCGCACTGTCGACACGCGTGGCCGTGCTGGCCGATCGCAAAGTGCTCGTCAACGCGCCGGTCGAGGAGGCCGCGGGCGTCGACCATCCGTTCATCCACGAATATTTCCTCGGCCTGCGCGGGCGCCGCGCGCTGCAGGCGCTGCCGCCGGAGCGCCGCGCGAAGCTGCCGCAGGCGGCGCTCGAGCCGGCGTCGTCCGAGTTGCCGCTGTGAGGCGGGCCGCCATGAACCGGGCCGCTATGAACCAGGGAAACTGACAATGGAAAACAAAGCGCATGCGTTCTGGGCCGGGCTCTTCACGGTCGTGCTGACGGCGGCGATCGCGCTGGCGGCGTATCTGTTCAACGTCGACCGCACCGAGCGGGTGCCGTATGACCTGATCGCGCGCACCAGCGTGAACGGCCTCTTTGCGGACGCGGCGGTGCGCTTTCGCGGGCTCGACGTCGGCCGTGTGCAGTCGATCAAGTTCGATCCGAAACATCCGGGGCAGATCCTGATCCGCATCATGGTCGACGAGCACGCGCCGATCACGCATTCGACGTTCGGCAGCCTCGGCTTGCAGGGCGTGACCGGCATCGCGTTCATCCAGCTCGACGATACCGGGCGCGATCTGACCCCGCTGCCGTCGTCGGCCCAAAAGGTCGCACAATTGCCGATGCGCCCGGGTCTGTTCGACCAGTTGCAGCAACGCGGCGACGTGCTGCTGCGCAAGCTCGAAAAAGTCACCGACAACGTGAACAACATGCTCTCGCCGGAAATGGTCGCGCAGCTGCACGACACCGCGGCGAGCATCGCGCAGGCGGCCTCGGGCGTCGCGACGCTGACTCGTGAGATGGCGCCCGTCGCCAGCAAGCTGCCCGGCACGATCGACCAGCTGAACCGCACGCTCGCGTCGACCAACCAGATGATCACCGGCCTGAACCGTCCGGACGGGCCCCTCGAGCGCAATCTGGACAAGGTCGGCACGGCCGCGCAGCAGGCGGGCGATGCGCTCGCGCAGATGAACATGTCGCTGCAGGACCTGTCCGCCCGGGTCGGCTACGAGACGCTGCCGCGCGTCAATTCGCTGACCGAGGACGTGCGCGCGGCGGCGCAATCGATCGACCGCGCCGCCGACACCTTCAACACCAATCCGCGCAGCGTGCTGTTCGGCGCGCCGCGCCCGGCGCCGGGTCCGGGCGAGGCCGGCTTCGCGTGGCCCGCCGCTACCGCGCCCGCAGCTCACTGAATCCGCAGGCTAGAACAGAGGAAGATGCCCATGTCACGCTCGATTCACCGACTGTTGTCCGCGCGCGCCGCGCTCGCGGCGCTGCTTGCGTTCGGCGTGCTGGCGGCGGGCTGCGCGGGCACGTCCGCAGTGGTGTCGGATGTCCGCTACGACTTCGGACCACCGCCGCAGGCCGCCGCGGCGAGCCGGCTGCCGGCCGTCAAGGTGCTGGAGGTCAGCGCGCCGTCCGTGCTCGAATCCGACCGGATGACTTATCGGCTGAGCTACGCCGACGCGCAGCAGACGGCCGCCTACGCCAACAGCCACTGGACGATGATGCCGTCGCAACTGCTGACGCAGCGCCTGCGCAACGCGCTGAGCGAGCGCGGCACCGTGCTGACGGGCGCGGACGGCGTGAGCGCGCCGGTGCTGCGGGTCGATCTGACCGAGTTCGAGCAGGTGTTCGACAGCCAGACGGACAGCCACGGCGCGATCACCGCGCGCGCGACGCTGATGCAGGGCGGCAAGGTGATCGGCCAGCAGACCTTCGTCGCGCACGCGCCCGCGCATTCGGCGGATGCGGCCGGCGGCGCGCGGGCGCTCGCCGCGGCCAGCGACGACCTCGTCGCGCAGATCACCACGTGGCTCGGCTCGCAGGCGCTGGTCGCCGCGCAATGACGGGCGGGCAGCGCACGCAACGGAGCGCTGCATGAGCGAACGCCCCTGGCTGCGCCGCCCGTCGACGCTGGCCCGTCAGGCGCTGCTGCTTTACACGGCGCTGATCGTCTACGGGTCGTGGTATCCGTTCTCGGGCTGGCGCTCGCTCGGCATCACGCCGTTCGCCTATCTGTTCGATCCGATGCCGCAGTACCTGACGGCGTTCGACGTCGTCACCAACGTGCTCGGCTATATGCCGTTCGGCGCGCTGGTGGTGCTCGCGGTGTACCCGCGTTGGCGCGGCACGCTGGCCGTCGCGCTCGCGTTCGTGTTGGGCGGTCTGCTGTCAGGCACGATGGAAGCCGTGCAGACCTATCTGCCGACACGCGTCGCCTCCAATCTCGATCTCGCCGCCAACACGCTGGGCGCGCTCGTCGGCGCGGCGGTGATGTCGCCGTTGACCGGCGCGCTGCTCGACCGCGGCCTGCTCAGGCGTTTGCGGTTGCTGTGGTTCGAGCGCGGCCATGCGACGCTCGCGTGCCTCGTCGCCGCGTGGCCGTTTGCGACGATGTATCCGTCGCCGCGTCTGTTCGGTCTCGGCAACTGGCCGCGCGCGCTGTGGCTGAGCGTCGATCCGGCCACCCAGGACGCGCTGCTCGCGTGGACGCCGTCCGCGTGGCATGTCGGCGCATGGCCGGCGGCGGCCGCCGCGTGGCTGGACGACGACACATGGGAAGCGCTGATCACGGCGCTAAACCTGTTCGCGGCGCTCGCGCTTGCATCGCTGCCGACGCGCCGTCATGCGCCGCGCGTGCGCCTGTTGTTCGTGTTCATCGTCGCGACCTTGTGCGTGAAGGCCGGCGCGACGTTCCTGCAATCGCAATCGGGCCTCGCGTTCGACTGGGCGACGCCCGGCGCGCTAATCGGACTCGTGTGCGGCACCGTCGCGGCGCTCGTCGCGCTGCCGCTGCGGCGGCGGTTGCGTGCGACGCTCGCCGGGGTCGCGCTGGTCGTCGCACTCGTGTTCGTCAATCTGCTGCCGGTGAACCCGTATTTCGACGCCGTGCTCGCCGACTGGCGGCAGGGACGCTATCTGCATTTCAACGGGCTCGCGCGCTGGCTCGCATGGATATGGCCCTATGCGGCACTGGTGTGGCTCGCGTTCGCGGTCGAGCGGGCGTGGCTCAAGCGGCGCGCGAGGCGGGCGTGACGTGCTTGCGCGCCGGCCGCCAGGTCCCGACGCCCGCACAGCCCGGTCGCTATAATCGTCCGCACCGCCATTGCACTTCCTTTCAGGCTCGCCTCCCGAACATCATGGATTCCTTCTACAAGCACCACGTTTTCTTCTGTCTGAATCAACGCGACCCCGGCGCCGAGCGTCCGAGCTGCGCGAACTGCAACGCACAGGCGATGCAGGAATACGCGAAACAACGCGTGAAGCAACTCGGCCTGGCCGGGCCCGGCCAGGTGCGCATCAACAAGGCCGGCTGCCTCGATCGCTGCGAACTGGGCCCGACGCTCGTCGTGTATCCCGAGGCGGTCTGGTACACCTACGTCGACGAGAGCGACATCGACGAGATCGTCGAATCGCATCTTGCGAACGGCAAGATCGTCGAGCGTCTGAAGATCGATCAATAGCGCGAACCACAAAACGATCCATCCCGATGAACGTCAACACGAAGAAGTATCTGATCGACGGCCCGGTCGGCAAGATCGAGGTCGCGCTGGACCTGCCCGACGGCGTGCGCGAAAAAGGCGCCGCGCCACGCGGCATCGCGCTCGTCGCGCATCCGCATCCGCTGTTTGGCGGCACGATGGACAACAAGGTCGCGCAGACCCTCGCGCGCACGCTCGTGCAGCTGAACTACGTCACTTACCGGTCGAATTTCCGCGGCGTCGGCCAGACCCAGGGCGAGCACGACGCGGGCGTCGGCGAGCGCGACGATCTGCGCGCGGTGCTCGAGCACATGCGCGCAGATCCGGACTACGGCGATCTGCCGCTCGTATTGGCGGGCTTTTCGTTCGGCACCGTGGTGCTGTCGCACGTCGCGGCGAAGCTGCGCGATGAAGGCCGGGAAATCGAGCGCATCGTGTTCGTCGGTACCGCGGCGAGCCGCTGGGACGTCGCACCCGTGCCCGAAAGCACACTCGTGATCCACGGCGAAGTCGACGAGACCGTTCCCGTCCAGTCCGTATTCGACTGGGCGCGGCCGCAGGAACTGCCGGTCGTCGTGATTCCGGGCGCCGAGCACTTTCTGCATCGCAAGCTTCACATCCTGAAGCGGATCATCGTCGACGCCTGGCGCTGAAAACGCGCGACGCGCATTTTGCGGGGGACAGGTGCGCGCAAACGTGTGCAAATCGACGACACGCGCGCGAAGCTGACCAGGTAGCGCGCGTATAATGGGCGCTCTTTTTTTGGGCACAGCGCCGCCCAGCCGGCAGAATCGCGCGCCGCGGAATCATTTCGCGGGAGGGCGCGGCCGGGTGCGCAGCGCTGCGCTCGCGAACCGATTGCGTCGCCATCAGTCCAACGGGCGCCCGCCGTTTTACGGCCAGATGCCCCGCCGACCGGCTCCCCCAACTCCGCGCGCTGTCGCGCAACGAATTTTTCTGCACGAATCGACCCTATGCGTTTCTCCTCCTCTGGCCGCACGTCATTCCCGTCACTCGCTTCTTTCGTTCCCGCTTCGCTCAATCGCGCCATCGCCGTCGGCCTCGTGCTGCCGGCCACGCTCGTCGCCAGCACCGCGTTCGCGCAGGTGCCGCCGCCGGGCGTCAGCGCGCGCTCGTGGGTGCTCGTCGACGCGACCAGCAACCAGGTGCTCGCGTCCGCCAATGCCGACGAGCGCGTCGAGCCGGCGTCGTTGACCAAGCTGATGACCGCGTATCTCGTGTTCGAGGCGCTCGACACGAAGAAGATCACGATGGATCAGAGCATCGAGCCGAGCGAAGCCGTGCGGCGCGTGCGCAACGACGAATCGCGCATGTTCATCGAGGCGCTCAAGCCGGTGACCGTGCACGACCTCGTGTACGGCATGATCGTGCAGTCGGGCAACGACGCGGCAATTGCGCTCGCCGAACTGGTGGGCGGCAGCGAGGCGCAGTTCGTCGACATGATGAACAAGGAGGCGCAAAAGCTCGGCATGACGCACACGCATTTCGCCGACGTGAACGGCATGCCCGACCCGCAGCACTACACGACCGCGGGCGATCTCGCGATCCTGTCGGCCCGCCTGATTCGCGACTATCCCGAGTACTACAACATCTTCTCGGTCAAGGAATTCACGTACAACAAGATCAAGCAGCCGAACCGCAACCGTCTGCTGTGGATCGACCCGACCGTCGACGGTCTGAAGACCGGTCACACGCAAGCGGCCGGCTACTGCCTGATCGCGAGCGCGAAGCGTCCGCTGCCGGGCACGACCGACGCGTCGCGCCGTCTCGTCTCGGTGATGATGGGCGAGACCAAGGAGCACGACCGCGTGCAGGACAGCCTGAAGATGCTCAACTACGGCTACACCGCCTACGACACGACGCGTCTGTACAAGGCGAACCAGGTCGTGGCCACGCCGCGCGTCTACAAGGGTTCGCAGGACAGCGTGCAGGTCGGCGTGAAAAGCGACCAGTACATCACGCTGCCGAAGGGCGCCGCCGACAAGGCGAAGCCGCAGATCGAACTCAACGATCCGCTCGTCGCGCCGATCGCAAACGGCCAGCAGATCGGCACCGCCAAGCTCGTCGCCGACGGCAAGGTGCTCGCGCAATTCCCGGTGGTCGCGCTGCAGCCCGTGCAGCAAGCCGGTGTGGTGGGCCGCGTGTGGGATTCGCTGATGCTGATGTTCAACAAGAAAAAGTAAGGGCTACGTCGCAATGACCGTTGTCTCCGAGGTTTCGCCGGACCCGATCGTTCATCTGAACGGCGAACTGGTGCCGTTGTCCGAAGCGCGCGTGCCGGTGCTCGACCGCGGCTTCATTTTCGGCGACGGCATTTACGAAGTGGCGCCGTTGTACGCGCACGCGAGCGGACGGCGCACCGCGTTTCGTCTGAAGCAGCATCTGGCGCGTCTCGCGCGCTCGGTCGGCAAGATCGGCATCGCCAATCCGCTCGACGACGCTGGCTGGCGCGAGCTGATCGGACGCGTGGCCGAGGCCAACGAAACGGACGGCGGCTTGCGTGCCGATCAGGACGCGATCGCATACATCCAGGTCACGCGTGGCGTGGCGAAGCGCGCTCACGCATTTCCGGCCGGCGTGAAGCCGACCGTGTTCGTGATGGTCACCGCGCTGAACCTGCCCGCCGCCGCGCAGCGCGCAAGCGGTGTCCCGTGCGTGAGCGCCGAGGATCGTCGCTGGCTCAATTGCGACATCAAGTCGGTGTCGCTGCTCGGCAACGTGCTGATGGCGCAATACGCGGCCGAAAACGACGCCTTCGAGACGCTGCAGTTCCGCGATGGTTTGCTGACCGAAGGGTCGTCGTCGAACGTGTGGATCGTGAAGGACGGCGTGCTGGCCGCGCCGCCGCGCAGCAACAGGATTCTCGAAGGGATCCGCTATGGGCTCATCGAGGAGCTGACGGCCGAATGCGGTATCCGCTTCGAAGCGCGCGACATCACCGAAGCTGAAGTGCGCGCGGCCGATGAAATCATCGTCAGCTCGGCGACCAAGGAAGTGCTGCCGGTCACGCGGCTCGATGGCGCGCCGGTCGGCGCGGGCCGCCCGGGCGCGGTGTTTGCGGAGCTGTATGCGGCGTATCAGCGAGCCAAGGCGGCTGAAGCCGCCGCGGCGGAAGAAGGAGTAGAGAATGAATCCCGAGAACGACTCACTGTTTGAATTCCCCTGCGATTTCCCGATCAAGATCATGGGCAAATCGCACCCCGAGTTTGCCGCGACGATCGTCGAAGTGGTGCGCGTGTTCGATAGCGAGGTCGATGCGTCGCGCGTCGAGACGCGGCCGTCGAGCAGCGGCACCTACACGGGGCTGACCGTCCACGTGCGGGCGACGAGCCGCGCGCATCTCGACGACATCTATCGCGCGCTGACCGGCCATCCGATGGTCAAGGTCGTGCTGTAACACCGCGCGGTTTTTCACCTTACGGCGCGACGCGCAACGCGTCCGCCGTCACTCCCTGCGCCGCCAGGCGCGCGCTCGCCGCGGGACCCGCCTCGCAGGCGAGATCGAACAGCAGCCTGAAGCGCGCCACCTCGTCGAACAACCAGTCGCGAAACGCCTTGACCCGCGCGGTCCCCAGCGTCTGCGGCAGGCAGACCAAATAGTATTGCCACGGGCTCGGCCCATCCACATCAAAGAGCCGCACGAGCCGGCCCGCCGCGATTTCGTGCATCGCGAGCGAGCGGCGCGTCAGCGCGACCCCCTGGCCGTCGACGGCCGCCTGCAACAGATTCGACGAATCCTGATACAGCACGCCGCGCTTCGGCTCCGGCCAGTCGGTGAGGCCGGCGGCGTCGAACCATGGGCGCCATAGCTCGTCGTCGGAGCGCAGCAGCGGGACTTTGGCGAGATCGGCCGGGGTTTGCGGCAGCTTGCCGCCGTTGAAGTTGGGCGAGCAGGCGGGGAAGAAAATCTCGTCGAGCAGCAGCTCGGCGTGCAGCCCCGGATATTTGCCGAAGCCGAAACGGATCGCGACGTCGACGTCGTCGCGCGCGAAGTCCGTCAGCGCATTGGTGGTCAGCAACTCGAGATCCCACTGCGGATTTGCCTCGATAAAGCTGCCGATGCGCGGCGTCACCCAGCGTGCCGCGAACGACGACAGCATCGATATCACGAGGCGCCGCTCGCGGTCGCCGGCACGGATCGCGCGAGTCGCGTCGGCGAGCTCCATCAACGCGGCGCGCACCTGGGTGGCGTAGCGACGGCCGGTTTCGGTGAGGCGCACGCGCTTGCCGTCGCGCGCGAACAGCGACACGCCGAGCTCGGCCTCGAGCGCGCGGATCTGGTGGCTGACCGCGCCGTGCGTGACGAACAATTCGTCGGCGGCGCGCGAAAAGCTTTCGTGGCGGGCGGCGGCTTCGAACGCCTTGATCGCGTTCAGGGCGGGGAGTTGACGCAGGTCCATCGCAATATTTCTCACATAGACGTGAAAATTGATCGTTTTGCCCAAGTCCTTGCTGCACATAGGATTCTAGTCATGAAACGATTTTTGGCGAGGGCCTCATGCGAGAAATTTCCTCTAGTATTGCATATGAAATCCGCACTGGCGACACGCTGCCGCTGAAGGTCGCGCGCAGCACGAAGTTGCGCGTGCATGGCGGCGCGGTGTGGGTCACGCGCAGCGACGACACGAAGGACTACTGGCTGCAGCCCGGGCAGACGCTGCATCTGCGGCGCGGCGAGCGGCTCTGGCTCAGCGCCGAGGGCGCCACGTTCGCGAAGGTTACGTTCTCGGTGCCGACGCGCTGCGACGAGCGCGCGCTGAACTGGCTCGCTCGCATCGGCGAGCGCTGGATGATGCGTGTGCGCGGCGGCTGGCGCACCGTTTGACGGTGGCGCGGCGCAAAACCCGTGCATGACGCCGGGGCCGGCAGCGTACCGGCCCCGGCTGTGCAGGTTCCCGGTGGCCGCGGGCGCGGTTTCCGAGATTTCGGTAAACTCCCGGAATCATGTGCGCCACCCCGGTCTCTCCGTCTCCGCTACCTGCCATCGAGCCGCTCATGCTGCGCTGGCTCGGCCGCGAACCCTACGAAGCCAGTTTCGACGCGATGCGCGCCTTCACCGACGCCCGCACCGCCGAAACCGCCGACGAAATCTGGCTCGTCGAGCATCCGCCCGTCTTCACGCTCGGCCAGGCCGGCGATCCGGCGCACCTGCTCGCGGCAGACAGCAACATTCCGCTCGTCAAGGTCGACCGCGGCGGGCAGATCACGTATCACGGGCCCGGCCAGGTGGTCGCCTATCTGCTGCTCGACCTGCGCCGGCGCAAGCTGATGGTGCGCGAGCTGGTCACCCGGATCGAGCAGGCCGTGATCGACACCCTCGCGGCGTATAATCTCGCCGGAGAACGCAAGGCGGGCGCCCCCGGCATCTACGTGGCGCCCGGGCCCGACGCCGGGCTCCATGCCGGCGCCAAGATCGCGGCGCTTGGCCTGAAAATCCGCAACGGCTGCAGCTATCACGGCGTGAGTCTGAACGTGAACATGAACCTGCGGCCGTTTCTCGCGATCAATCCATGCGGCTACGCGGGGCTCGAAACAGTCGACATGGCGACGCTCGGCATCGCCGCCGGCTGGGACGACGTGGCCCGTACCCTCGCAGCAAGTCTCACCGCAAACCTCGACGGCAATCCCGCGGCCGTCGCCCAACCGCAGGCCGGTGCGCTCACCGCCTGACTGGATCGAACGAATGACTGACGTAACCGCGAATTCCGCAGCAGCCGCCCCCGCGCCCGAAGGCGTGCCGGCCCCCGCTGCCTACGACGCCACCGCAAAGCAGAAAGCGCAAGCCAAGACCGCGCGCATCCCGATCAAGGTCGTTCCGATCGAAAAGCTGAAGAAGCCGGACTGGATCCGCGTGAAGGCGGCCACCGGCAATTCGCGCTTCTACGAGATCAAGCAGATCCTGCGCGAGCACAATCTTCACACGGTGTGTGAAGAGGCGAGCTGCCCGAACATCGGCGAATGTTTCGGCAAGGGCACCGCGACCTTCATGATCATGGGCGACAAGTGCACGCGCCGCTGCCCGTTCTGCGACGTCGGCCACGGCCGTCCCGATCCGCTCGACGCCGACGAACCGGCCAACCTCGCGCGCACCATCGCTGCGCTGAAGTTGAAGTACGTGGTGATCACCAGCGTCGACCGTGATGATCTGCGCGACGGTGGCGCGGCGCACTTCGTCGAATGTATCCGTCAGACGCGCGAGCTGTCGCCGCAAACGCGTATCGAAATCCTGACGCCGGACTTCCGTGGCCGCCTCGACCGCGCGCTCGGCATCCTGAATGCGGCGCCGCCCGACGTGATGAACCACAACCTCGAAACGGTGCCGCGTCTGTACAAGGAAGCGCGCCCGGGGTCGGATTACGCGCATTCGCTGAAGCTGCTGAAGGACTTCAAGGCGCTGCATCCGCACGTCGCGACCAAATCCGGCCTGATGGTCGGCCTCGGCGAAACCGAAGAGGAAATCCTGCAAGTGATGCGCGATCTGCGCGAGCACGACGTCGACATGCTGACGATCGGCCAGTACCTGCAGCCGTCGGAGCACCATCTGCCGGTCCGCGCTTACGTGCATCCGGACACCTTCAAGATGTACGAGGAAGAGGCGTACAAGATGGGCTTCTCGCACGCCGCGGTGGGCGCGATGGTTCGTTCGAGCTATCACGCCGACGTGCAGGCGCATGGAGCCGGCGTGGTCTGACGCGCTCGCACCTCGCCGCTGTTGCCTCGCTTCACGCCCGCAGAAACGAAAAGCCCGCCGATGTGCGGGCTTTTTTCATAGACCGCTCTTCTATCAGCAAGGAAACGACACGTGGCAACCCCGATGGATCGCGGGACCTCCGCACAATGGCCTTATCCGCGGCTGATCGCGCACCGCTGCGGCGGTACGCTTGCGCCGGAAAACACCTTGGCCGGTTTCGACGCCTGCGTGCGCTACGGCTATCGCATGGTCGAATTCGACGCGAAGCTGTCCGCCGACAACGCGCTGTTCCTGCTGCATGACGACACGCTCGATCGCACGACCAACGGCCACGGGCCGGCGGCCACGCACACATGGCAGCAACTCGCCGCTCTGGATGCCGGCGGGTGGCGCGGCGCGGAGTTCGCCGGCACGCGGCTGCCGACGCTGGCCGACGCGGCCGAGCGTTGCGCGCGCGACGGCATCGCGGCGAACATCGAGATCAAGCCGTGTCCGGGCCGCGAAGTCATCACCGGCGCACTGGTCGCCCAAGGCGCGCTCGAGCTTTGGCAAGGGCAGACGCCGCCGCTGGTGTCGTCGTTTTCGTTCGATGCGCTCGCCGCCGCGCGCGATGCCGCGCCATCGCTGCCGCGCGGCATGCTGTTCGAGCGGGTGCCGGCGGACTGGCTGCGCATCGTGCGCGAACTCGACTGCGTCTCGCTGCACGCGAGTCACCGCTATCTGAGCGAACCGCTGGTCGCGCGGATCCGCGCGGCCGGGCTGCGCGTGCTCGCCTACACGGTGAACGATCCGGCGCGCGCGCGGTTGCTCGAAGAATGGGGCGTCGACATGATCTGCACGGACCGGATCGATCTGTTGACGTGACGTTGCGCTCGCAAGCTCCGCACAAACCCCTGCGGGTTTCCCCGCAAACGCGCGCGCACCGAATTCCGGATTCCCCGACAGCGCTCGTCCGGATTTCCGGAAACCCGGACGGCGCGCGCCGAGCTGTGCCGGAAACCCCATAAAAATCAAGGCTTCCAGTCTGAAATCAAACTGGCATCGACCTTGCGAAAGAAAGCGCGTGGCCGCCACGGCCCGACAAAAAAGCAAGGAGACAAAATGTCCGATTTCCCTTCCCGGTATTTCTGAATTCGTCGTCTTTGCAGCGGTCCGCTAACGTGCGCCCGCGCGACGACGTTTCGTTCGCGTGTCGCGCTTCGCGGCGGGTCATCAGCTCATATCCCTCGCAGGAACCATCGTGAAGAAACCTATCCATAAAGTGCTGTACGTCCAGGTGATCGTGGCGATCATCGTCGGCATCGTACTCGGGCATTTCTACCCGAACCTCGCCGTTGACATGAAGCCGCTCGGCGATGGCTTCATCAAGCTGATCAAGATGGTGATCGGGCCGATCATCTTCTGCACGGTCGTGACGGGCATCGCCGGCATGGAGGACATGAAGAAGGTTGGACGCGTCGGCGGCAAGGCGCTGTTGTACTTCGAAATCGTCTCGACCTTCGCGCTGGTGCTCGGCCTCGCCGCCACGCACCTGCTGCGACCCGGCGCCGGCTTCAACGTCGATCCGGCCTCGCTCGACGGCCGCGCGGTTGCGTCGTATGCCGCGAAGGCGCACGGCCAGTCGACGGTCGACTTCTTCATGCACATCATTCCGGACACGCTGTTGTCGGCGTTCGCGCAGGGTGAGATCCTGCAGATCCTGCTGATCGCGCTGCTGTTCGGCGCCGTGCTCGCGACGGCCGGTGAGAAGGGCAAGCCGGTGACCAACTTCATCGAAGGGCTCTCGCACATCCTGTTCGGCATGGTGCGCATCATCACGAAGCTCGCGCCGATCGGCGCGTTCGGCGCGATGGCCTTCACGATCGGCAAGTACGGCATCGGCTCGCTGCTGCCGATGCTCAAGCTGGTCGGCACGTTCTATCTGACCTCGATCGTGTTCGTGGTGGTCGTGCTCGGCGCGATCGCGCGGGCGGTGGGCTTCAACATCCTGCGTTTCGTCGCATACATCAAGGAAGAGATGCTGATCGTGCTCGGCACGAGCTCGTCCGAAGCCGCGCTGCCGCAGCTGATGCTGAAACTCGAAAAGCTCGGCTGCTCGCGCTCGGTGGTGGGCCTCGTGGTGCCGACCGGCTACTCGTTCAACCTCGACGGCACCAACATCTACATGACGATGGCGGTGCTGTTCATCGCCCAGGCGACCAACACCGACCTTACGTGGGGCCAGCAGCTGACGCTGCTCGCGGTGACGATGCTGACCTCGAAGGGTGCGAGCGGCGTGACCGGGGCGGGCTTCATCACGCTCGCGGCGACGCTGGCCGTGGTGCCGACGATTCCGCTGTCGGGCATGGTGCTGATCCTTGGCATCGACCGGTTCATGAGCGAGTGCCGCGCGCTGACGAACATCGTCGGCAACGGTGTCGCGACGGTCGTCGTGTCGGCCTGGGAAAAGGAGCTCGATCGCAACAAGCTGAACAAGGTGCTGCGCGGCGAGGTGGCGGTCAAAGAGCCGGCCGGCGTTTGAATCGCGCCTCGCCAACCCTGTCGTGACCAGCGCGGACGCTTAAGCATGAAACCGGCGTCCGCGCGTCCTTTCGAGGCGTCTGCCGGCGAGACCGCCGGCAAAAGTCGCGGCCCAGCCCGCGACGCGTCTGCCGGCGACGCCTTGCCGCCCTATGCCACAATGTCCGATGCACATCGATCGGACTTTGCCAACGTGACCCGCCGCCTGCTGATTCTCTTCGCGCTCGCAGCCGGGCTCGCGGCGGCATGCTGGCTCACCTACAGCCTTGCGTGGAAAAGCGGAGTCGACACGCTGCGGCGCAACGCCGCCGTGCGCGCCGAGCGCACCGCGAGCGCGCTCAAGAGCACGCTCGAACGCTACGAATCGCTGCCGTATCTGCTCGCCGAGCATCCGATCGTGCAGGACGTGCTGATCGATCCGAATCCCGCCAACGTCAAGCGCGCGAATCTCTATCTCGACGACCTGAACCGCCACGCGCGCGCGACGGTCACCTACATCATTTCGCTCGACGGCTACTGCATCGCCGCCAGCAACTGGCGCGGGCCGGGCAGCTTCGTCGGCGCGGGCTATCAGTTCCGGCCGTATTTCGTCGATGCAATGAAAGGCGGCGTCGGCCGCTTCTTCGGCATCGGCACGATTTCGCAGGCGCCCGGCTACTACATCTCGCAGCCGGTGCGGCGCGACGGCAAGATCGTCGGTGTGGCGGTCGTCAAGCTCGATCTCGAATGGTTTCAGGGCGTGGACGCGTCCGAGCCGCTCGTCGTCACCGACGATCATGGCGTGATCTTCCTGTCGTCGGTGCCGGCATGGAAGTACCACACGATTCGGCCGCTGCCCGGCCAGATCGCCGATTCGATCTACCTGGCTCGCCAGTACGCGCAGCAGCCGATCGAGCCGCTACCGGTGACGGTCGAGCGCATACTCGAAGGCAATGCGCAGATCCTGCGCATCGGCGGCGGGCGCTCCGCGCCGCGCTTCCTCGCGTCACGTCACGCCATGGGCGAGCCGGACTGGCATCTGATCACGATGTCGCCGGTCGATCCGGTCGATGCCGACGCGCGCAAGGCGACCATCGTCACCGGCTTCGGCTATGTGTCGCTGGTGCTGCTCGCGTTCTACTGGCGCATGCGGCGCGCGCGCGTGCGCGAAATGATGCGCAGCCGCGCGCTGCTGCAGAAGGCCTATGCCGAGCTGAACCAGCGCGTCGCCGAGCGCACCGCCGATCTGTCCGAGGCGAACGAGCAGTTGCACAAGGAAGTCGCCGAGCGTACACGCGCCGAGCAGGAACTGCGCGCCGCGCAAGACGAACTGATCCAGGCGAGCAAGCTGGCCGCGCTCGGTCAGATGGCGGCCGGCATCACGCACGAGCTGAACCAGCCGCTCGCCGCGCTGCGCAGTTTTTCCGATAACACGCGCGTGCTGCTCGAACGCGGCGATCAGGCATCGGCGCGCGAGAATCTCGAAGCGATCGCGGCGCTCACCGAGCGCATGGGCAAGATCACGAACCAGCTGAAGCTGTTCGTCGGCCGCGCGCGGCCGCGCAGCGCGCGCGCGTCGATCGTGCGGGCCCTGCGCAACGTCGTCGCGTTGCTGCAAAAGCGCCTGCAGGGCGTCGAACTCGAGTTCGTGCTGATCGATACCGCGGCCGACACCGACACCGACACCGACGCCGCCGCTGCGGCAGGCGGCGCGCGCACGCCGCTGAATCTCGCCGACGATCATCCGGAGCTGGTCGCGAATTGCGACGATCTGCGGCTCGAACAGGTGCTGATCAACCTGCTCGGCAACGCGCTCGACGCAACCGCCGGCATGAACCCGCCGCATATCACGGTCGAGGTGGAGGCCGGCGACGCGAACCTGTCGATCGCGGTCGGCGACAACGGCCCCGGCATTCCCGACGACGTGTTGCCGCACCTGTTCGAACCGTTTTTCACGACGAAGGAAATGGGCCAGGGGCTCGGCCTTGGCCTCGCGATTTCATCGTCGATCGCGCGCGATTGCGGCGGCTCGCTCGTCGCGCGCAACGCGCCGCACGGTGGCGCATCATTCGTGTTGACGCTGCGTCGTGCGCGAGTGCAGACCAGCCCCTCGCACGATTCGCTGACCGCGGGCTCCTGATTTCACCCCGAAGCATCACCCGGAACACGCAATGAACGACGGCCTGCAAGTGCTGTATATCGAAGACGACGAACTGGTGCGCCGCGCGAGCGTGCAGAGCCTGCAACTGGCGGGCTTCGACGTGGTCGGCCATGCGTCGGTCGAGGCCGCGGCGAAGCTGATCAGCGCGGACTTCTCCGGCGTGATCGTCAGCGATATCCGGCTGCCCGGCGCGAGCGGTCTCGACCTGCTCGCGCAGTGCCACGAGCGCGCGCCCGACGTGCCGGTGATTCTGGTCACCGGCCACGGCGATATCTCGATGGCCGTGCAGGCGATGCGCGATGGCGCCTACGACTTCATCGAAAAGCCGTTCGCGTCCGAGCGGCTGATCGAAACCGTGCGGCGCGCGCTGGAGCGCCGCAAGCTCGTGCTCGAAAACCTCGCGCTGCGCCGTGAGCTGGCCGGGCAGAACGCGGTCGCGCCGCGCATCATCGGCCGCAGTCCGGCGATCGAGCAGGTGCGACGGCTGATCGCCAACGTCGCGCCGACCGATGCGTCCGTCCTGATCAACGGTGATACCGGCGCGGGCAAGGAGCTGATCGCGCGCAGCCTGCACGAGCTGTCGCCGCGGCGTGACAAGCCGTTCATCGCAGTGAACTGCGGCGCGCTGCCCGAGCCGATGTTCGAATCGGAGATGTTCGGCTACGAGCCGGGCGCGTTCACCGGCGCGGCCAAACGGCGGATCGGCAAGCTCGAACATGCGTCGGGCGGCACGCTGTTTCTCGACGAGATCGAGAGCATGCCGCTCGCGCTGCAGGTCAAGCTGCTGCGCGTGCTGCAGGACGGCGTGCTGGAACGGCTCGGCTCGAATCAGCCGATTCGCGTCAATTGCCGCGTGGTCGCGGCTGCAAAAGGCGACATGGCCGAGCACGTCGCGGATGGCTCGTTCCGGCGCGATCTGCTGTACCGGCTCAACGTGGTGACGATCGCGCTGCCGCCTTTGAGCGAGCGTCGCGAGGACATCGTGCCGCTGTTCGAGCATTTCCTGCTCGATGCTGCCGTCCGTTATCAGCGGCCGGCGCCGATGCTCACCGATCGCCAACGTGCGAGTCTGATGCAGCGAGACTGGCCGGGCAACGTGCGCGAGCTGCGTAATGCCGCCGACCGCTTCGTGCTCGGCATCGCCGACGAACCGGTGCTGTCGTTCGGCGAAGACGGCGGGGCTAACCATCCGCTGAAGGAGCGTGTCGAGCAGTTCGAGCGCGCGATGATCGCCGAGGCGTTGGAGCACGCGGGCGGCGTGGTCGCGGTCGCGGCGGACCGGCTGCAGCTCGGCAAGGCGACGCTCTACGAGAAGATCAAGCGATATGGCCTTGCGGCCAAAGGGGAAGGGGAGCGGTGAAGGCGGACGCCGGCGGCGGGAGGTTGCGCCGGCGCGTGGGATCTGCTTGCGCCGGCTTAAGCCGCGCCAGCCTTCAGCGCTTTCGCGAGCAACTGGTCGAGTTCCGCGAACTGCGGCTCGCCGACATAGCGCTTCAGGATCTTGCCGTCTTTATCGACGACGAAGGTGGTCGGCGTGAGCTGCACGTTGCCGAACCGCTTGGCGGCCGAGCCGTCGTCCATCGCGACCTTGAACGGCAGCTGACGCGTTTGCGTGTAATTGGTCACGTACATCGGCGCGTCGTAGTTCATTGCCACCGCGACGAATTCGAGGCCCTGGCCCTTGAAGCGGTTATAGGTCTCGACCATCTGCGGCATTTCCTTCATGCAGGTGTCGCAACTCGTTGCCCAGAAGTTGACCAGATAAACCTTGCCTTTGAGGTCCGCTGTCGTGAGCTTCTGTCCCGATAGCAGCGTGAAGGTCGCATCGGGTACGCGCTGCTGGCCGGCAAACGCGAAGTAACCGGCGACGGCGAGCGCAATGGCCACGGCCACCGCAATCAGATAGCGAAGCGGGTTCGTGCGCCGGACGGCGGTCGGTGAATTGGAACTCATGGACGGAACCTCGTGAGTCGCGCGCGGCGCGGAACAATGGGGCGGTGTGGTGGCCCGCGGGCCGGTACTGAACAACCCTTCTATTCTAGCTCCAATGGGTTCGGCTGCGCCGAAATGGCGGGACGACTGCGCTCCGCGCGTCGGCCCGGCAGTCGATCAGCGGATAATGGCGCTTTACGCTCCGAGAAGCCCGATCTTCCGTCCCATGCTCCGAACCGTTCTTCGCGTCTGCTCTTTAGTTGCCCGCGTTTCTTGCCGTTTTCCGTTGACGAGCCGATTGCCCGCCCGCCGTGCGGGCGTCTTCCAACCGGCGGGCCTATTTCTCCGCGCATTCACGCGATCCGGTCACGCTCGAACCGTGATCGGCGCGGCGACGGCCGCGTTGGCGCTCGGCGTCGCGCTCAGCGCCTGCTCACCGACCTTCGACTGGCGCACCGTGATGAACAACGACAAGGGCTACACGGTCGACTTCCCAGCCAAGCCGGACAACGATCAGCGCGCGGTGCAGATCGGCGGCACACCGATGCAGATGGCAATGCAGACCGCCGAAGCGGGCGATGCGGTCTTTGCGGTCGGCACCGTGATGCTGCCCGACGACAGCGACGCGACCCAGCGTGCCGCGCTCGATTTCCTGCGCGCGGGACTGGCGCGCAATGTCGGCGCGACGCCCGATGCTCACCCAGCGCAAATCCCGCTGGCGGCGGGCGGCAAGATACCGGGGCTGGAAATGACGGTGAGCGGCGCGGCGGGCGCCAGACACGAGACGCGCACGGTGTATGCGCGGCTCGTCGCGCGCGGCCGGCACGTGTACCAGGCGGCGATCATCGCCGATCAACCGCTGCCGCAAGACCAGGTCGACCAGTTTTTTTCGTCGTTCCAGCTGTACTGAATGCGGTATTTTTGGCCGGTCGGGCGCCCCTCGGAGTGCCGAACGCAGTGAAAGTTCCTTCGCAGGTTTGTACGCTAATTGCCGGTTTACGTTGAGATTTTTGAGTTACGCGCACAGCCTGTGGATAACTCTGTTGAGAAGTCGGCCTCAATGGCCGCAAAAGCCCATCAGGCGGGCCTTCCGGCAAAATCCACAGGCGTAGGGAATTTAAAAAAATACAATAAAATCAATGGCTTGGCGAGATGCTCGTCTGCGCGCTTTTGAGTTGTATCCAAATCTAACAGGATCGCGCATGTGTGAATAAGTCAAGTCTTGACAGTCGTTTTTTCTCCTCATAACGAGCCAAAAGCGCGGCGGTATTGGATTGCCTCGGCGACCTGCGCGGCGCTCGGCATCGCCGCGCCAGCCAGGTCCGCGACGGTGCGCGCGACCTTCAACACCCGGTAGTACGCCCGCGCCGACCAGCCAAAGCGCTCGCCGGCTTCGCGCAGCAGCGCCTCGCCCGCTGCGTCCGGGCGGCATACATCGTCCACTTCGCGTCCGTCCAGCTCGCGGTTGGTCTTGCCTTGCCGGGCCAGTTGCCGCTCGCGCGCAGCGCTCACGCGCTCTGCGATCGCCACGCTTGCTTCGCCGGTGGTGGCGGCGCGTGCTGCGAGTTCGGTGGCGGTCAGTGCTGGAATTTCGAGCTGGATGTCGATGCGGTCGAGCAGCGGTCCCGACAATTTACGCAAATAGCGCGCCGCAACTTCAGGCGTACAGCGGCAGCGCCCGCCCGGATCGCCGCGCCAGCCGCACGGGCACGGGTTCATTGCGGCGATCAGTTGGCAGGCGGCGGGGAAATCCGCTTGCCAGGCGGCGCGCGAGATCGTGATGCGGCCAGCTTCGAGCGGCTCGCGCAGCGTTTCGAGCACCACGCGATCGAATTCGGGAAGCTCGTCCAGAAAAAGCACGCCCAGATGCGCGAGCGTGATCTCGCCAGGCTGCGGCGGATTGCGTCCGCCGACCAGCGCCGCCGCGCTCGACGAATGGTGCGGCGCGCGAAACGGCCGCTGGCGCCACTGCGACGGCTTGAAGCCGATGCGGCTCGCGGACAGTAGCGCGGCGGAGGCGAGCGCTTCGTCGTCGGTCATGGGCGGCAGCAAGCTGGGCAGGCGTGCCGCGAGCATCGACTTGCCGGCGCCGGGCGGTCCGATCAGCAGGACGTGATGGCCGCCGGCCGCCGCGACTTCGAGGGCGCGCCGAGCGGCGCGCTGGCCAATCACGTCGGCCATGTCCGGCGCCGGGGCAGCGGCGTGCTCGTTGAGCTCGGGCGCGGCGACAGGACTAAGACGCGCGTCCGGCGAGCCTGCGAGATGCGCGCATAGCGACGGCAGATCGGCGGCGCCGAACACGTCGACGCCGGGCACGAGCGCCGCTTCCGCCGCGCTCGCGGCCGGCAGGTAAAGCTGCGGGGTATGGAAGGCCGGTGCGGCTAGTTGATCGAGGAGGGCGGGCAAAGCAGAACGCGCTTCAGATGAAGCGTCGGCGTCGCCGGCGTTCGCCAGAGCGCCGCGCGCGGTGCCGCAGGCCATCGCGAACGCGCCGCGCATCGGCCGCAGCGCGCCGGTCAGCGAGAGCTCGCCTGCAAACTCGCGATGGAGCAGCGATTCGACGGGAATCTGCCCGCTTGCGGCGAGGATGCCGAGCGCGATCGGCAGATCGAAACGACCGGATTCTTTCGGTAGATCGGCCGGCGCGAGGTTGACGGTGATGCGGCGGACTGGAAAATCGAAACCGCAGTTCTGCAGCGCCGCGCGCACGCGTTCACGGCTCTCGCGCACTTCCAGGTCGGGCAGGCCGACGATCGAAAAGGACGGCAGCCCATTGGCGAGGTGAACCTCGACGGTCACTTCGGGCGCACGGCCAGCGGCCGGCGCGCGGCTGCGCACCACGGCAAGCGACATATTCTCTCCCGTCGGACGGCGCGCTCACATCGCGCGCAAATCCCCTAAAACGCTGATGACGTCACGGCCCGCTTGCCTGTGATGAGCGGCACTGCGCAGCGAAGGCTGCGAGCAGCGCTTACGGCGTCTGCGTGAGCGGCAATTTCTGCTCGAGCTCGGCGACGCGGCGCTCGAGTTCTTCGAGGCGCGCGCGCGTACGCACGAGCACTTGGGTCTGCGTATCGAATTCCTCGCGCGTGACCAGATCGAGCTTCGAGAAGCCCTGCGACAGCATTGCCTTGACGTTGCGTTCGACATCCTTGGCCGGCGAATTCTTGAACAGATCGCTGACGCGAGCCTGGAAGTCGTTAAAAACGTCGTTCGGTTGTTTCATCGTGTTCCCCTTGGTGCACAAAAAAAGTGCATGTTTCATTGCGCCCGTGCCCCGTTACGGCGAACGGGCGATCCTGGTGCGCGCGACGTATTGGTTGCCGCGGCCGCGTGAGCGTGTTTGGTGCGCGCCCTCGCGTTCAGAACGTTCGAACACTCTAGCAACGATCCCCCCGCCGCGCCACCGCCCGCCGCGCCGCTGGCCGTTCGGACAAGGCCGCTCGGGCGCGCTGCGCCACGCGCGCGAGGCGCGCTCCGACACAACATGGCATAGGAGTTGCTGTTACTGCCCCGCGCGCGCACTGCCAGGGCGCTTTTCCCGGTAGCGCAGGAGACCGCCGTCACGGATACGCCACGGGGCATAACGGATCAGCAACAACTAGCGAGGATTTCATGAAACTCATTACCGCAATCATCAAGCCGTTCAAGCTGGATGAAGCGCGCGAAGCCCTGTCGGCGATCGGCGTGTCGGGCATCACGGTGACCGAAGTCAAAGGCTTCGGACGGCAGAAGGGCCACACCGAGCTGTATCGGGGCGCCGAATACGTCGTCGACTTTCTGCCGAAGGTGAAGATCGAAGCGGCGGTATCGGACGACATCGTCGATCAGGCGATCGAGGCGCTCGAGCGCGCCGCGCGTACCGGCAAGATCGGCGACGGCAAGATCTTCGTCACGCCGATCGAGCAGGTGGTTCGGATCCGCACCGGCGAGACCGGCGCGGACGCACTGTAAAAGACCAGAACATAGCGACACGGACAGCGACAAGAGGAAAACCAAGATGCGCAAACTAATGATGTCCCTGCTGATGGCCGGCTCGCTGCTCGCGGGCGGTGTCGGCACCGCCCTCGCGGACGATGCGTCCGCTCCCGCAGCCGCCTCCGTTCCCGATACGACGGCGAGCGCGCCCGCACCGGACGCCTCCGCCGCAGCCGCTGCCCCGGCGGCCTCGGCTCCCGCCGCCGATGCGTCCGCCGCGCCGGCCGCAAGCGCACCGGCCGCCGCCGATGCATCGGCCGCCGCCGCGGCCGCGCCGGCCACCCCAACCGCACCGTTCTCGGTCGATTCATCGAAGATCAACTCCGGCGACACCGCGTGGATGCTGACCTCCACCGCGCTCGTGCTGTTCATGACGATCCCGGGTCTCGCGCTGTTCTACGGCGGCATGGTCCGCAAGAAGAACGTGCTCGCGACGC
>NZ_VZQN01000024.1:0-128391 GCF_014397645.1 Paraburkholderia sp. 31.1 | reverse complement strand
CGAACCCTGCAGATGCAGACTTGCAATGGTCAGGCGCTCTTCAGGCTGAAGTTGCTGGTACTGAGTTCTTTCGTGCATCGCAACACCTTATACGAAACAGGTGTTGCACTTCAGATTTGAGGCCGCCATCGCCCGGAGTGAAAACCGCTTTCATATGTACAGGATGGACGACCATGAGATCGCCAAGGCCCTATACAACGAAGTGAAGAACGGTAACCTGCTCTTTGTTCCCGAGCGGGACCAGATCCGCAAGTGCGTGCAGGCGATACGGGAGCAGCGGGAAAGGGCTTCGCGGCCAGTCCCCGGCGCGCAGGAACGCGCCGAAGCGGACATGGTAGGGTCACTCCGTGGCAACACACCGCGCGTACCGCAGAGCCTCGGCAATGCACAGCCGTTCACCTTTCAGCCGGAAGCGTTAAGCGACGACGTGCAGACGATTGCTGCGCGCGGAGTGAGTGAAGCACATGAAGCGGAATGCTTTGCGAAGTACGAGCAAGATATGATGGCGTGCGACATGATCGGCGCTACATTCAGGGATTCCCGAACGTACCTACTGTGCAAACGGAGAGCGTTCTCCAACTACCAGACTTGCAGAGGTTTCTAGTGAGTAACGAATCCGCTTTCATTTCCTATTACGACGAGCAAACGCAGCAAATCAAATTTTGCGTTGTTCAGCGTGCGCACGTGCAATCTGCGATCGATCGCGCGCTTACAATTCCGGTCCCCCCGGATGCACCCGAAAACTCCGACACCCCAATTACGGATGAAGACGCACGGAAGCTCGGAAGCATGGCGATGCTCTGCCACACTAAGGCGCACCCCGAGCTTCGGGCACGCCTGCAAGTGACGACTGAAGCACCACTAGTCTGGACGCAAGTGAAACCGTCTGCCGAATAGTGCAATCAACGCGGACGCAAGTCAGAACGATCCGAGGCGCAACGCGTGACGGTCCAGATGATGATCGGCAGCCGGGGGCAAGCAGGAATACATGGTCCCGAATGCCCAAGGCGGCAGCAACGGCGTAGTTACCGGAATCTTCGACATCAGGGCCAACCGACCTGTGCCCCGATGACAGTGTCAGCCAGACCTTTTCAATGCACATCACTGACTATCCAATAAAACCCCCTGATATCGTAAAGTTGAGGAAATAGAGACCGCCTCCATCCCATTAGTCACCAAGGCCGGACCTGACCAAACCGGGTAACGATGCCGAGACCAGACCCCGCGCTGTACCGCAGCCCGAGAACCCCGATGACGCGGCGGCGCCGGCGTCTTCTGATCGTCGGCGCGATCGTGCTCATCGCCGCATTCGGCTGGATGCTCGCGCTCGTGCTCGAGCCCGCGTTCCAGCGCACGATCGTCATCACCACCGGCGCGGACGGCGGCATCTATCGCGGCTTCGCCGATCGCTACGCGCCGCTGCTCAAGCGCGAAGGCATCAAGCTCGACATCCGTAGCTCGTCGGGCTCGGTCGAAAACTACCAGCGGCTCGCGGACCCGGACAGCGCCTATCAGGTCGGCTTCATCCAGTCGGGCACGACCAGTCCGAATGACACCGACAATCTGCAAACCATCGCCGCCGTGTCGTACGAACCGATCTGGGTGTTCTATCGCGGCGATGCGACGATCGACCGGCTGTCGCAACTGCGCGGCAAGCGCATTTCGATGGGCGTGCCAGGCAGCGGGTTGCTCAACGTCTCGCAGGTGCTGCTCGGCTATAGCGGCGTCACGAGTCAGAACTCGACGCTGCTGCAGATGGACGCGAACGCCGCATACCAGGGGCTCGAAAGCGGTCAGGTCGACGCGGCGTTCTTCATTGGCCGGCCCGACGCCGACATGCAGCACACGCTGCTCACCAGCAACCTGAAGCTGATGAGCTTCGCGCAGGCCGATGCACTGGCGCAAAAATTCCCGTCGCTGTCGAAGATCATCTTGCCGCGTGCCTCGACAAGCGTCGCCGACGATCTGCCGCGCAGCGACGTCACGCTGCTCGCGGCGACGGCGCTGCTCGTGTCGAAGGACACGCTGCATCCGGCGCTCGTCTATCTGCTGCTCGACGCGGCGCGCACGGTGCACGGCGGCGAGGACTACTTCACGCCGCTCGGCATGTTCCCCAACCTGAACACCGAAGAATTCCCGATCTCCGACGAAAGCGTGCGGTACTTCAAATCGGGCCGGCCGTTTTTGTATCGCTACCTGCCGTTCTGGCTCGCGAGTCTGATCGAACGGCGGCTGCTGATTCTGGTGCCGTTCCTCGCGCTGCTGATCGGCCTCGCGCAGGCGCTGCCGCGCATGCTCGAAGCGCGGATGAAGAAACGCCTGATCGTATGGTACCGCGCGATCAAGGCGCTCGAGGACGAAGTGTGGAAGAACGCCGAGCCGTCTCGCGCGCAGATCGCGCAATGGAGTGAGGAGATTGAAAGCATCGACGCGAACGCTAGCCAGATCCGAATTCCGTACCGCTACTTTCAGGACGTTTACGCGCTGAAGCAGGCGATCGGCGTCGTGCGCGACCGGATCGCGCATGTAGCGCAGAAAGTGCAGAAGTAGAGACGGCGGTCGCTTAGCCCTGTGCGTTTCCCGGGTATTCACCACCGCGCAGCCGGTTGATTTTCCGCACGGCCTCACCGCGTGGGTGCTTGCCGCAGCGCAAGAAAAAAATCTCTGTGGAATCAGTCGGACGATAGGTCGATTCAATTGGCGCGCTCGCGATTCGCATCCTGTAATGGACTCCTGCCGTCCGCGTACCGTCCATCCAGCCTGCCGTCCTACCCGGAGAGAGACCATGTCCCAGCCTGAGCCGAATGTAGACGAAGTGGTCCGAAGCATCGCCGAGGAAACCGACACGCCGGCAGAAACGGTGTCGCGCATGTACGCCGATACGCTCGCCGAATTCCGGAACGAGGCGCGCGTGTTCGACTACGTGCCGCTGTTCGCCGCGAAGAAGGTCCGCAACGAGCTGCGTCACAAGCAACATCGCGAGCACTGACTCGCGGTATGCGGTGATGCGTCGGCTCATCACGCTGTCGCACGCATCGTGGCTCCAGATTTTGCGAGCATGGTGGAGCTAACAATCGCGTCGCAAATTTTTTATGCTGGCGGTTCCACAGCTTTCCAAAGGAACCGTCCACATGTCCGCCCCGCTGCAGATTCGCGCCGTCACCCGTGACGATTTCGATGCATGGTTGCCGCTATGGGACGCCTACAACGCGTTTTATGGCCGCTCGGGCGAGACCGCGTTGCCGCGCGAGATCACGCAAATCACGTGGAATCGCTTTTTCGATGGCTACGAGCCGATGCATGCATTCGTCGCGGAACGCGCCGGGCAATTGCAGGGCATCGTGCATTTTCTCTATCACCGTCATACGACGATGGCGGGGCCGATCTGCTATCTGCAGGACCTATACACGCTCGATAGCGAGCGCGGCAAGGGTGTCGGCCGTGCGCTGATCGAGGCCGTCTATGCGCGCGCAAAAGCCGACGGTGCGCAACGCGTCTACTGGCAGACGCACGAGACGAATCACACCGCGATGCAGCTCTATGACAAGGTCGCGGATAAGTCCGGCTTCGTGGTATATCGCAAAGCGCTTTAGCGCTCAGCGCTTCATCAAGGCTCATCAAAGAGGACAGGCGCACCACCCGGTGCGCCTTTCGTTTTACTGCTCAAGCGGTCATCACGCAGTCCCGGTCAAGCCTCGAGCTGCTCCAGCACCTTGCCCTTGGTTTCGATATCGAGGAAGTGCACCGCGACCGCCGCGATGAACGGCACGGCGGCCAGGATATAGAACGCCACTTCGAGGTTGCCGCCGATCATCGTCTTCGACACGATCGCCGGCGCGAAGATCGTCGTTCTGATGATTTTGACGACGTGATACGGCGAGTCCGGCTGTGCAATGCAGCAGGACTCGCCGACAGATATGAAATAAGTATTTGAAGTAGTTGCGCCGTGAAGTCAGCGCGCACTCGATGCGCGGCAACCGATCTGCGGCGCGCCTGCATCGCGGTCGGATCGTCCTGCCTCGGGCGATAGCTCAGGCGCTCGGACAGCTCCAGCGCCGCCTGGCATACGGCGATGATCAGCGGCTCGCGCTCGGCGGTCTCGCCGATATCCGAACGCGGGATCGTCACCGTCAACGCGGCGGCGATCTTACCGCTCTGGTCACGCACCGGCGCGCTCACCACCGAAATCCCCCGCTCGAACGACGCCTCGCTGACCGCATGGCCAAGCGCCGCGCTCTCGCGCACCCGTTCATACACAGCCGCACGGGGGGGTTTGGCCTGCCTGCGTCCCACTCCTGTCTGCTCTTCTTTTGCCATCTTGGCTGCCGTCTCTATGCGGTTCATCGGGTTCAATTCAGGATGATAGCGCGAAGCACGCGGCGAATCGGCCATGGGCGGTGCTATGCTTTGATCCGGTCCGGCGGCGCGGTGTATTCCAGCCGCTCGCTCGCGCCGCCCAAGCGTAGGAGGCCACGTCATGTCCAGCGCGGTCCAGATTCAGGTTGCCGACTCGCATCTTTATCCGGGCTGCGCGGTGCGCATCGCGAATCTTCCCGAGCCGGCCTGCGCGTCAAACGTCGCCGAGGCGCGCGTCGAATTCGCGGACGGTTCCGGTGCGCACGCCACCTGCCATCGGCGCGCACATGACGAACTCGAATTGACCGTCGAGCGTTATGCGACGCAAAAACGTCATCCGATCGACGCACGGCACTGGCTACTATTGGCCGTCGATGCCACGCATCACAGTTGGCGCGTCAAGCGTCGGCTGCCGTAAAGCTGCGAGGCCTGCCGCCCTCGGCGGACCCGTAACCGGTGTCGCGCGCGCCGCTTCGAGCGGCGCCGATGCGACCGTCACGTCTCCTTCGGAACTCACCGATGACCGACCACGATCCTCACCTGCCGCCGAAACTGGACAACCCCGATTCAATCGATAACACCGACGACGCCCCCAACGATCCCGAACGCCGGCGCGTACTGACCGGTCTCGCGGCGGTCGGCCTCGGCCTTGCGCTGACCGGCTGCAAAACAGGCGAGGGACTTGCGGGCAACGAGCCGCCGCGCAGCGCCGCCGACTTGCGGCTCGACGCTGCGCTGCACGATCAGGTGAAGAACATCGTGGTGATCTACGCGGAGAATCGCAGCTTCGCGAACCTGTACGGCAACTACCCGGGCGTCCAGCATCCGCTCGACGCGCTCACCGCCCAGCAATACGTCCAGCTCGACCGCGACGGCAAGACGCCGCTGCCGCGGCTGCCGGCCATCTGGGGCGGGCTCGTGCCGCAGGCGCAGGAAGTGGACGGCAAGCGCTACATGATCGGCGAAAAGGATCTCGATCATCTGCGCAACCGGCCGTTCCGCATCGTCGATGCGCACGGCGCGCCGCTGCCGACCGGCGTGATCACGCGCGACCTCATCCATCGCTTCTATCAGAACCAGATGCAGATCAACGCGGGGCGCAACAACCAGTTCGCCGCGTGGGGCGATTCCGGCGGCCTTGTGATGGGGCACTACCGCAATTCCGCCGACACGCTGCGTCTGTGGAATCTCGCGCAGCAGTACACGCTGTGCGACAACTTCTTCATGGCCGCCTTCGGCGGCTCCTGGCTGAACCATATCTTCCTGATCTCGGCGCAGGCGCCCTACTATCCGGACATCCACAACAGTCCGGCGAAGAAGATGGTGTCGGTCGTGGAAGGCGACGATCCGACCGGCACCCGTTTGAAGCTCGCGCCCAATTCGCCTGCGTCGGCGCTCGACGGTCCGCCGAAGTTCGTCAATGACGGCGCTTTCACCGCCGACGGCTACGCAGTCAACACGATGGCGCCGCCGTATCAGCCGAGCAGCGTGCGTCCGGCCGAAGGCGGCGACCCGGCTTTCGCGGATCCGTCGAACCCGCGGGTGATGCCGCCGCAGAATTACGCGACGATCGGCGACCGGCTGACCGGCAAGGGCATCGACTGGGCGTGGTACAGCGGCGCGTGGCAATTCGCGCTCGATCATCGCGATACGGGGTCGATGCCCGACTTCCAGTACCACCATCAGCCGTTTAACTACTTCGCCAATTACGCGCCGGGCACCGCCGCGCGCCGGCGCTATCTGCGCGACGGCGGCATGGGTAACGACGCGTCGACCAATCGCCTGATCGCCGACATCGACGCGGGACGTTTGCCGACCGTGACGTTCTATAAACCGCAGGGCGACCTGAACATGCACGCGGGCTATGCGGACGTCGCCTCGGGCGACCGTCACATCGCGACGCTGATCGAGCACATCCAGCGCGGCCCGCAATGGCAGAACACGGTCGCGATCGTCACCGTCGACGAGAACGGCGGTTGGTGGGACCACGTCGCGCCGCCGATCGGCGATCGCTGGGGTCCGGGTTCGCGCGTTCCCGCGCTCGTGATCTCGCCGCTGGCGAAGAAGGCCTATGTCGATCACACGGTGTACGACACGAACTCGATTCTGCGTTTCATTAACCGTGTGCATGGACTCGCGCCACTCGATGGCGTGGTCGCGCGCGACAAGGCATTCGAAAGCAACGGACTCGCGCCGCTCGGCGATCTGACCGCTTCGCTCGATCTCGCTTGAGCGCCTCTCGGCTGCGTTGATTTGCCGCGGCTCGCGGTCTGCATGTGGTCGTTACTGCATGCATATCGCGTACGCCGCGGCGCAGTAAGGATTCACCGTACTTCGCCACACCTTTTGGCGACTTGATTTTCCATTCGCACATCATGCCTTTGTCTTGCATAAAGCGCCGCGCCGCCTAGACTGATAAAGCGCTTCGCAATTTATGAACGGAACTGATATGCGACTGACCATCCTGATTAACGGTTCCGATCCCACCGTAAGCCATGATTACGCTGTGCTCTGGCTCGATACCGATGAACATCGGTGGTCGAGAGAAGCGCATCAAGGGATCGACCTGCCCCCATGGGGCGAACTGCGCGACGAAAACGGCGTGACCACGCTGTGCGCACCGAGCGCCGAGGCGCCGCTTTGTACGTTGCGCGGTCTGCACGTCGATCGCAAGGAGCGAGTGAGCGCCGCGCAAGGCGCCGCTGCATGGACCGCGCTGCAAACACGCAAGGCGACTAGCGGCTTCTGGCGTTTGCAGGCGGTGGATCGTCAAAAAGTGCGCGCTGAAAACAGCGTGTTCGGTAATTAAGTTCTGGCGCGATTCGTCGCGCTTCTCTTTTCCGGTCGAAACTTCCGGCTCATTGCACGAGCACTGTTCGTACGCGTAAATCTGTTCGTGCGCAATCGAACATAACGTGCCGCGATATCGCAAAGCCTTAAGACATTCTTAAGATTGCGTGCGTAGATTCGGAAGTCCACGCATTCGGGTCGCTGCAAAGCGGCCCACTTTTTTGTCCGGCGCACGCCGCCTCTGCCGTTTCCAATTCCCTTCCTTCGATTCGCATTGTGCAGTCGCTCGACGCGGGCCACGACGCTATACTTGCGTCCCCGTTCATCGAACCACCGACCCATGAAGAAGTGGCTTGCCTGTCTGTTACTCGCCGTCGCCGCTCATGCGAGCGCGGCGCCTTCCTGCACCGGATTCACGCCGAATGCGCAATGGCCCGTCCTCACCAATCAGAAGATGGCGCCGAAAACGCGCCTGCTTTGTTATAGCGATTTCGCGGTGCTGCATTCGGGTCTCACGCACGGTCCGCTGTGGTCTGCCGAGCATCTGACGCGTGAGCACATCGAAGAAGCGAAGGACATGGTGCGCACCAACAAGTTCTTCGAAGACGCGCGTCTGCCCGAAGGCGAAGGCGCGACACTCGCCGACTACAAACGCAGCGGCTTCGATCGCGGTCATATGAGTCCGGCGGGTAATCGGTGGAACGACGAGGCGATGGCGCAATCGTTCTCGCTCGCGAACATCGTGCCGCAAAATCGTCAGAACAACCAACGATTGTGGGCACGCATCGAAACTGCCGTGCGCAAGATCGCACTCGCCTACGACGACACGTACGTCGTCACCGGACCGCTGTTCACCGGCCAGCAATTGCAGACGATCGGACCGACGCGCGTGTTCGTGCCCACCCGGTTGTACAAGGTCGTCTACGTGCCGTCGCGTCAACTGGCCTTCGCAGTCGTGGTTGATAATGTAGCGACCAACCGCTACGACATCCGCACGATTCACGAACTCGAAGCGATGTCGGGCATCCGCTTTCCGGGCATTCCGGACAACCTCAAGGACCAGCGGCCAGGAGGACTGAAAGGTGTTTAAGCCCTATTCGAACGATGACGACGTGCTCAACATTCAAGGCGATGCGCTCACGCTCAGCAATGGCACGACGCGTGTCGTGCTGAACGGCACGCTCGAATTGACGCGCGATCAACGCGGACTGAAGGCGGCGCTCGCGTTGAAGGAAGCGCTCGATGCAATCGTCGCGAGCCTGCAGGCGCAGAAGGATTTACCGGCAAAGGTGCAGGACGAGCCGGATGCTAAACCGGGTATCGTGCAGAACCCGTTTCAATAACGGATTCGGCGGCGTTGCATTTGCGCAACCTCGCAGATCGCAATTTTTACTGATGTCGGTCACGCAAACCTTTGCGTGACCGCTAGTTTTCTAATCTCGCGCCAATAGAGCGGATCGCCTCCCCTCTGTCACATAATGTACATAGAGAAACCTTAGCGTGCGAGGTTTCTTCACACATCGACTGGCGTCGCCATGCATGCTGCGTTCTCGAGATTTCGCCGTTCTTCCGCACAGGGTAATCCGCGCACTGCCGGAGACTTGTGCCAGGAAGTTCCATCCGTAGACGTTGAAGATCCCAACTCCGTGGTCATGGAGATCTTCTCGACGCGCCGCGACATGCAGAGTCTCGCTGTCATCGACGACCACCGTCCCATCGGCCTGATCAACCGCGATATCTTCATGTCGCAAATGAGCAAGCCGTTCCATCGAGAGCTTTACGACAAGAAGAGTTGCATCGCGTTCATGGACAAGGAACCGCTCATCGTCGACGCCGACGTGAGCATCGAAGCGCTGACGTTCAGGACCGTCGAGGCCGGAGAAAAAGCGCTGGTCGATGGTTTCATCGTGACGCGTGACGGACTCTTCTCGGGTCTCGGCAGTGGTCTGCAGCTTATCAGTGCGGTCGCGGAAATGCAGGCGGAGAAGAACCGCCAGATCATGC
Organism: Paraburkholderia sp. 31.1; assembly: GCF_014397645.1. Lineage (NCBI taxonomy): Bacteria > Pseudomonadati > Pseudomonadota > Betaproteobacteria > Burkholderiales > Burkholderiaceae > Paraburkholderia > Paraburkholderia sp. 31.1. Next base: position 119,241 of record NZ_VZQN01000024.1, on the reverse strand, counting down.
AGAGTATCGAGTACGCCAGCGTGATACAGCGCGCCATGTTGCGTGCTTCCAGCGAGACCCTGTCGATGAAGCTGCGCGACGCGGCGATGGTCTGGGAACCTCGCGACGTCGTCGGCGGCGACTTCTATCATTTCGCGGCCTTTCCGAACGGCTGGTTTGGCGCTGTTGCCGATTGCACCGGCCATGGCGTACCGGGCGCCTTCATGACCTTGCTTGCTTCGGCGTCACTGTCGAAGGCGCTCGAACAGATCGGTCCGCGCGATCCCGCCGCGCTACTGGCGGCCGTCAATCAAAACGTCAAGGGCTTGCTTGGGCAAGTGAACAGTGCCGACGAAGGAACCCAATCCAACGACGGTCTGGATACCGCACTCTTCTGGTTCGACGCCACGGAGAGCGTGCTGCATTTTGCCGGCGCGAGGATCGCTCTGCACATCCTGTCGCCCGATGCCGCGGAGTTCGAAACGATCGGCGCCGACCGCATGGGTGTCGGTTATGTGGACAGTCGCGCCGACTATGCGTGGAGCTTGCGCTCGATTCCGGTCAGGGCAGGCAGCCTGCTGTTCATCTATACCGACGGCCTCGCCGATCAGATCGGCGGCCCGCGCAACATTTCTTTCGGCCGGCGCCGTGCGCTCGACCTGATTCTCGAAAACCGCGCCGAAACTCCGGCGACGATTTGCGAGCGCGTCCGGCTCGCGCTCGCGGAGTGGCAAGGCCAGCAACCGCGCCGTGACGACGTCACGCTTTTCTGTGCCCGCATTTAGCGAATTCCCAGAATGTCCCAACTACTAGAACAAGACAGCGCCTTTTTCGAACTCGCGCAGCGGCGCAACGTGCTCTTCTATCACAAGGGCTACTTCTCCCATAACATCGTCGCGTCGATGGGCGAAGTCGTGAAACTGCAGCTCGAAGTCGCCGGCGTCAGCGGTCCTACTCGCCGCAAACTCTTCTCGTCCTTTATCGAGCTGGCACAGAACATCGTTCATTACTCGTCGAACGCGCTGGAGCCCGGTGGCGAACGGGCAGGCGAGATACGCGAGGGCGCGGTGTGCATCTCCAGGCACGGCGAAAATCACGTAATGTTGTGCGTCAATCCCATCGCGACTGCCGAAGTCGAGGACCTGCGAAGCAGGTTGGAGCCTCTGCGCAACATGTCACTCGAAGAAATCAAGCAAGCGTACAAGGTTTCATTGCGCACCGATGCTCCGAAAGACAGCAAGGGCGCCGGGCTCGGCTTCCTGACGATGGCGCGCGATGCGAGCGCGCCGCTTGAATTCGCTTTTCATCCGCGTGCCGACGAACCGGGCACCACGCTGTTTTGCCTCATGGCCATCATCTGAGCAGGAAGGCACACGAACAATGGAAAACCTACACATCCCGGCGACGACGACGTCGCCCGAAGTCGATTTTCGCTTCGACCAACACGCGTTGTCGATCAGGGGAGAGTCCTACCCCGAAAACGCAGCCGCCTTTTACGCGCCGATCATCGAGCAGATGCGCAAATACCTCGCCGCGAACGCCGGGGCCGAGATCACCATCGACGTCGCGCTGACGTACTTCAATAGCTCGAGTACCAAAATGCTGTTCAGCATCTTCGACGCGCTCGATCAGGCGGCGGAATCGGGAAGCCGCGTGTCGATGAACTGGTATCGCGACGAGGAAGACGAGACCATTGCCGAATTCGGCGAAGAACTGAAAGCCGATTTCCGCGCGATCGAGTTCACCGATCGTCCCATTGCGCAGCAGGGAAAGTAAAGTGCGTTCGACCTCTTCCCTTGACGTGTCCTCGGGCGGCGCACCCGATCTGTTCCAGAACGAAAGCACCGCGCTGGCAAAGGCTCGGGCCATGCATTCGATCATCGATGCGGACCCCGCGGAGTATCGCCAGTCGTTGGGCGAACTGATCGAGCACTTCCAGCGCCTGATGCGCGAGACACGGCGCCTGATCGGCCGCAGCGACCGGGCCGAACGCGAGATGCAGGCGCTGGCCCAGCAGTTGGCGTATCGCGCATCGCACGACGCGTTGACGGGCGTACTGAACCGCAGTGCCGTGATCGAACGGACCACCAAGGTCTTGCGCATCAGCAGCGCGGTGATGATCATCCTCGACATCGACGAATTCAAGCGGATCAACGACGACTACGGCCACCCCACCGGAGACGCGGTCATTTCGGGGGTCGTCGATTGTCTGCGCAGAATCGTCGGGGAACAAGGCTTCATCGGGCGAGTGGGCGGTGAGGAGTTCACCGTGCTGCTGCCCGGTCATGAACCGGCGAGCGGTGCCATTCTTGCCGAGCGCATGCGAGAAGCCATCGGTGACTCGCTGGTCGTTCCACCCGTCGAGCGCCGCATCACGGCCAGCTTTGGCGTCAGCATCAACGAGGTCGGAACCTGTTTCGACACCGCATATGGCCTCGCCGATGCGGCTCTGTACCGCGCCAAGCGAAGCGGGCGCAACCGCGTGGAATTTGCCGATCGATAGGCGGATAAGCAGACCCATCGCGCGCCGTTACAGGCAGATCTGGGGCGCCCTAAGGCAACTCATGCAGCCACCTAAACATTCACTATCCGGGCGGGTCGGTGTGCGCCCGCGCGGGGTTGACGGAAAGGGAAGGGCCTTGGGACAGGAAGCAACGAGCAAAGCCGGTACTGTCATAGCCGTACTTGCCATTCTCGCTGTCATTGCGACGAGTACCTTCCTCGCAATCCGCCAGAGCAGCGAGCAGGACAGTTCGCTTCGAACGATCCAGGCTTCCGGGCGGCTGCGCCACGATCTCGACCAGGTTCAGCAAGTCATGCTCGATGAGCATGCGACGCTCTACACCTCGATCGCAACGGTGCCGCTTTACAACCGCGCCGCTTATAGCTTTCCGATGCTGGAACTGCTCGCGTTGACGCGCGACGCGCGCGAGAGCTGCAGCGAGAATCAGGAATGCATATCGAGGCTGTCGGATCTGGACGACATGATCGGCAGACTTAGCGAGCTGAGCTTTGGTCTTGCGCGCAAGATCGCGGAACATCCCGGCAGTGTGGCAGTGGGCGACCCCAGACTCGAACAAATCGACGCCTATTTCTATAGCGTTCTCGAGCGGGTCGTCGACGTACGACTCGCGGCCGACGCCAAGGTCGCTTTAGTCGTCAGCAAATCCTCGTTGGATGGGAAGTGGTTTACGCGCATGCTGTTGAGCTGCGGCGTCGCTTCGGCCTTGTTGCTGCTTTCGCTGATTCACTGGAACGGGCGCATTGGAGCGCATCTTCGTCGTTCGCTCACAAGACTCGAGCATCAAGCCAGATATGACGCCCTGACCGATCTGCCGAACCGGGTGCTGCTCGGCGAACATCTTTCAGAGTCGCTCGTACGCGCGGCAGCGACAGGTCAGAACATTTCCGTCCTGTTCCTCGATCTCGATCGTTTCAAGGACGTCAACGATTCGCTCGGACACCGCATTGGCGATTTGCTGCTACAGGCCGTGGCGCGAAGGCTTCAGCGTCTGCTGCGCGCGACGGATTTCGTCGCGCGTTACGGGGGCGATGAATTCGTCATCGTCGCGGAACGGGCCGACGCGAAGCAACTCACCGAAATGCTGGACACGCTGATTCACGAGATGAGCGAGCCGTATCGCATCGGCGAGCACGAGCTTTATCTCGAAGCAAGCATCGGCGTCAGTACTTTTCCACAAGACGGCGCCCAGCCGGAACTGCTCACGCGAAATGCCGATGCCGCGTTGTACGTGGCGAAATCGCGTGGGAGAAACGGCTATCAATTCTACGAACCGGAGCTGAGCCGGGCGGCCGCCGGGAAGTTGCGGCTCACGACGCGACTGCGGCGCGCGGCGAAAGCCAATGAGTTGTATCTGGCGTATCAGCCGCAAATCGACATGAAAACCGGATGCATCGTCGGTGCCGAGGCACTTTTGCGGTGGCACGACGACGAACTCGGTGAAGTCTCGCCGGCCGTCTTCATCCCGCTTGCCGAAGAAACCGGTCTGATCCAGAGCATCGGCACGTGGGTATTGCGGCAGGCGTGTCTGCAGGCGAGCGCATGGGTACGCTCGGGGCTTCCGCCCGTGCGCATATCGGTCAATGTTTCGCCACTTCAACTCGAACGGGCAGACCTTCCAGGCGTAGTGCGCTCGGCACTCGACGATGCCCATTGGCCCGCCGAACTGCTGGAGCTCGAAGTCACCGAGGGCACGTTGATGCGCAACGCTGAAGAAGCGCAACGGGCTTTTCGCGAACTGCGCGAACTCGGTGTGTCCATCGCTATCGACGACTTCGGCACCGGTTATTCGAGCCTCAGCTATCTGAAACGCTTTAGCGTCGACCGCATCAAGATCGATCGCGCCTTCGTTTGCGAAATCGGCAGAGACAAGGAACTCGAAGCTCTGTCGCTTGCCATCATCGCGATTGCTGAAACGCTGAGCTTCGATGTCGTCGCCGAAGGGGTCGAGCTCGATGTCCAGCGCGAGTTTCTGGTCCGTCACGGATGCACGGTGGCCCAGGGTTTCCTGTTTAGCCCAGCGGTCTCGCCGGAGGCTTTAGCGCAATTGCTCGGCAAGACCGCGGTCGCGTCTTCATTGAGCGTGGCGCCTTTCCGGGGATTCGCTTTGTGAGTCGCAACATGTATCCGCGCTGACGCACTACTTACGTTTTGTCACCAGCGCGGCGTCAACTCCTGTATTCCGCCCTACGTTAAACCGGCAGCGCTGAAATGATTCAGCCGCGACAAACGAATCCACCGATTCAACCTGGAGTCACATCATGAAGACGCTTTTCGCCGCTGTTGCTTCCGCACTGCTCGTGTCGACCGCCTTTGCTCAAACGGCCGCACCGTCTGCCGCACAACCCGCGCAAACCACGCAGTTGCCAGCCACCGGCCAGGCGAATCTGAAGGCGAGCACCGCGGTACAAGCCGGCGCGACCGCAACGAAAGCGCCTGCCGAAGCCGCTACGCAAAAGCACGTGAAAAAGACTTCCGCCCGTACGAAAAAGGCCCACAAGTCCACGGCCAAAAATGCCGTCGAAACGAGCGCCGCGAAGACTAAAACGGAGAGTGCGAAAGAGGCCAGCACTGCCCCGGCGAAAGCCGACGGCGCACAAGCCGACACGACCAAAACGCAATAACACGTGATCGGTTTCGGCGCTGACCGGCCATGCAGGTGCTGTTCAAATAGAAGTTGATCGAAGCCGGACTGTGCCGTTCAGGGAGGGCGAGTCTTATGACTCGCCTTTTTTTCTATGCGGCGTGTCATTCACCGCCGTATCTTTTTGCCGACAAACGCGCGAATTTTTGCACCGTCTTTACTCGCGGACGACTACTCTCGAATTGTTCCAATTCACCATCGCGTCGCACCAACGCCGCATCACATGGCTCTTACCCAATCGCTCGACAAGCTCTCGCCGCAACCTGCCAGCAAGCAGGTTCAACACAGCAACGTCATTGCGTTTCCGTCGGCGCGCGCGGCTCTACTCGTGACGCTGCCGCACGCTCACTTGCGCGCACTGCTTCATTCGCCGCTCGGCGTCTATGTAATCAACACGGAAACCGTGCGCGAAGAAGACCGCGTGCAACTCGACATCGCGCGCGAAGATCTCCACTTCACGTTGCACATGCTGCTCACCACGTTGCCCGCCGCGACGATCGGTCCATTGAAACGTCGCGTCAGGCACCCGAGCGCGCGTTAAATGCGCTCGACGAGAGACTGTTCACGCAGCTTGTCGGCATCGACGATTTCGATCTCCGCATAACGCAGCTTCAACGCGCCCTGCGTCTCGAAGTGCTTGAGCACCTGATTGATCGTCTGCCGCGACAACGCGAGCATCATCGCCAGGTCTTCCTGCGGGACCTTCAGCACGTTGCGCAATGCGCCGGGTTCGCCATAGCCGCCCGCCATCAGCAACAGGCGCCGCGCGACACGCGGTGCGGCCGGCAATAGCGCGGCTTCCTCGATCGCCTCGAACGCCAGACGCAACTTGTGCGCGAGCAGCACCGCGATTATGCTGGCTTTGACACAGGAGCGGCACTGATGAGAACGCTGACGCAGCAACTGACGCAATACGCGGCCTACCATCGCGACCGGCGCAATATCGCCACGCACTTCGTCGGCATTCCGATGATCGTGCTCGCGCTCGCGGTGTTGCTGAGCCGCCCGTCGTTTGGCGCCGGGATGTTCCCGGTCACGTTGTCGCCGGCGTGGCTGCTGTTCGTGGCGGCGACCGTCTACTACCTCGCGCTCGACGTGCCGCTCGGCGTGCTGATGGCCTGTGTCTCGGCGCTCTGCGTCGCGTTCGGCAAGTGGATCGCCGCGCAAACGACGCTCGTGTGGCTCGCGACCGGCATTGGGCTGTTCGTGGTCGGCTGGGTGTTCCAGTTCGTCGGCCACGTGGCCTACGAACATCGCAAGCCGGCATTCGTCGACGACGTGATCGGCCTGTTGATCGGCCCGCTATTCGTGCTCGCCGAAGCGCTGTTCGGTGTCGGCTGGCGTCCCGAGCTGCGCGATGCGATCGAGGCTGAGGTAGGCCCGACGCGCATCGCTGAGCGAGCGCCGTAGTTCAGTTCGACGCGAACCGAACGAAGCGCACGCTGTGCAGCGCGGTCAGCGCGACGGCGATCCAGATCGGCACATAGGTCGCGAGTTGCGCGACGCTCAGCGTTTCGCGCAGCAGCGTGATCGACACGAACACGAGCAGCACCGGCTCGACGTAGCCGAGAATGCCGAACAACGCGACCGGCAACAGTCGGCTCGCCTTCAGATACGAAGCGAGCGCGAGCGTGCTCAACGCACCGAGGCCCGGCAATAGCAGACACCACATTTCGGCGCGTCCGGCGATCGCTTGCAGCGAGCCGCCGCCGAGAATGCACACGGCGGCCACCGGCAGCAGCAACGCCATTTCGACGGTGAACATTGCAAGTGAATCCTGATTGATCTGACGACGCACCACGAAATAAGGCGGATAACCGAGCGCGACGACGAGCGTCGGCCACGAGAACGCACCCGTCACCCACAGTTCGTGAGCGACGCCAACCGCCGCGCACGCGACCGCGAGCCACTGCAACGCGTCGAGCCGCTCGCGATAGTGGAAGCGCCCGACCAGCACCATCACGAGCGGCAGCAGGAAATAGCCGAGCGACACTTCGAGCATGCGCCCATGCAGCGGCGCCCACAAAAACAGCCACAGCTGTACGCCGAGCAGGCCCGCAGCCACGGCCATCGCGGCACCGAGCTTCGGCTGCGTCATCATTTGGACAACGAGCGCGCGCAGAATCGGCAGGCGCTTGCGCACCGCGACGAGCAGCAGCGCGCCAGGCACGGTCCACACGATGCGCCACGCGAAGATGTCGAGGCCCGACAGCGGTTTGAGCAGCGTCGCGTAAGCGGACAATAATGCGAACATCGCCGACGCGCCGACCGACAATGCGATCCCGCGCCTGAAGTCGTTGTGATTCATTGCGCGGTCGGGGCTCGGTGTGACGCGTGGGCTTGCGGCGCGCGACGCAGGCTCGCGGCGTTCGTTGTCGTCATGAATATGATGTCTCGTGAGCAGGCGGCCACGCGGGCAAAGCGGCAGACGCTGCGTTGTTGTTCTGAAGCGGCGGTGCAAAACCGTAGGAAAACGGGCATTCTAGACGGGTTATTCGCCAACGGGCTTGCGCTTTTTCGTCAGTCGGCTGCAATTAGTCGTGCGCGTCGCGCGTCGATGCACTAGAACATAACTTCGTGCGCCGCGGCCGGCGAAGCCATTCCAGGTTCGTCCTCGCCTCGCGCGAATCTTGCTACCCAAGTTTTGCACGCTGTGGCCGCACCACTCGCGACAACGACGTCCACAGCGGCACGCAACGAGCAGCAGCCACGAGCCGGGTCGGCGAATGCAGCCTCGTGCGCAGTCTGTCAGGCCGCCACGAATCACCGCCCGCGCATCTCGCCCACGGCATGCCTCAACTGCGTTTCATCGCGCATGCCACCGCCCGGCAGCAATCCCGCTCATCGAATGTGACTACTGGAGCCAGCATGACCCAGCCAGCCCTATCGCTCAGCAACTCGCCTTCCGAACTGCGTCGCGCCTTCGCCGCCGACGTGTACGCCGGCCTCACCCATACGCCGCAAAAAGAGCTGCCGTCGAAGTATCTGTACGACGAGGTCGGTTCCGCACTTTTTGAAGTGATTACCGTATTACCCGAATATGGCGTCACGCGCGCCGAAGAACGTCTGCTCGCGAAGCACGCGGCCGACATCGTCGAGCATTTGCCGCATGACGTCACGGTCGCCGAACTCGGCAGCGGCAGCGGCCGTAAAACGCGGCGCATTCTCGAGGCGCTGTGTAAAAAACGCCCTACTTCCTACTGCCCGATTGAAATTTCGCGCAGTGCTTTGCAGTTGTGCCGGCGCGAACTCGGTGACATCGAGCGGATTTCGATCGTCGGTTATGAGCGCGACTATCTGGCCGGTCTCGCCGAAGTGAGCCGGCAGCGCGCGCCCGACGACCGCTTGCTCGTGCTGTTCCTCGGCAGCACGATCGGCAACTTCGGCAGGCTCGCGGCGACGCGTTTTCTGCGCGAGATCCGCAACATGCTCGCGCCCGGCGACGCGCTGCTGCTCGGCACCGATCTGATCAAACCGACGCCGGTGCTGGTCGCAGCCTACGACGACGCGATCGGCGTGACCGCGTCGTTCAATCTGAACCTGCTCGCGCGCGTCAACCGCGAACTCGACGGCGACTTTCCGCTCGATGAGTTCGAGCACGTCGCGCGCTTCAATCCGGACGCGCGCAGCATCGAGATGCATCTGCGCGCGAAGCGCGATATCACCGCTCACGTGCGCGCCGCAAAGCTGACGGTGTCGCTGACGGAAGGCGAGACGATCTGGACCGAAAGCAGCCACAAGTATCGTGCGGAAGAATTGCCCGCGATCGCCGATGGCGCCGGCTTCGTGTGCAGCCATCAATGGATCGAGGATGAGTGGGGATTCGCGGAGAGTTTGTTGGTGGCCCGGTAAGCGCTGACCACGCGGCCAATCACGGCCGATAAAGTCATAAACGAAAAAGCGGCGCGCCCTCCTCTGGACGGCGCGCCGCTTTTTTAACTCACGCAGCTCGAGCTCAATGCTGCTCGAAGCGCTCGTAACGCCTGTCCGTCACGCGCTCCTCGCCGCTCACTTCGGTCACGCGCGCCGCCGGCGGTCCGTGACGCAGCCACGACAACATCCTGTCGATCTGATTGGCCGGTCCCTGCAACATCGCCTCGACCGAACCGTCGTCGAGATTCGCGACCCATCCCTTGATGCCGAGCGCGTGCGCCTGGCGCACCGTCGCAAGGCGAAAACCAACGCCCTGCACGGTGCCGCGCACCCGCGCGTAATACGTTTCGATCCGCTCATCCAGATCCGGGGCCATGCCGCTACCTCCTTTTAATGCCTGACAATCTTTCAAGCCGGCATTCTAGTCGCGTCGCGGCGAGCGCGCTCGGCAACGCCCATCCTTTGCGCGCGCCACGTACAATCCGTCGACCGTCACGCCGGAAATGGAAACAGAATGACCGAACAGAATCGCGATCTCGTGCTCGTGACCGGCGCGTCCGGCTTCGTCGGCTCGTCGGTGGCGCGCATCGCGCAGAGCAAGGGCTTTCGCGTACGCGTGCTGGTGCGCGCGACGAGTCCGCGCAAGAACGTCGAATCGCTCGACGCGGAAATCGTCGTCGGCGACATGCGCGACGAAGCATCGATGCGCAACGCGCTGCGCGGCGTGCGCTATCTGCTGCACGTGGCCGCCGATTATCGGCTGTGGGCGCCGGACCCCGGCGAGATCGAGCGCGCGAATCTCGAAGGCACCGAGGCGACGATGCGCGCGGCGTTGAAGGAAGGCGTGGAACGCATCGTGTATACGAGCAGCGTCGCCACGCTGAAGGTGACGAGCTCCGGCCAGTCCGCCGACGAAACCTCGCCGCTTCGCGCCGACCAGGCGATCGGCGTCTACAAGCGCAGCAAGGTGCTCGCCGAGCGCGCGGTCGAGCGCATGATCGCCGAGGACGGTCTGCCCGCGGTGATCGTCAATCCATCGACGCCGATCGGCCCGCGCGACGTGAAGCCGACGCCCACCGGGCGCATCATTCTGGAGGCGGCGCTCGGCAAGATTCCCGCATTCGTCGATACGGGGCTGAACCTCGTGCACGTCGACGACGTCGCCGCCGGTCATTTCCTTGCGCTCGAACGCGGCAAGATCGGCGAGCGCTATATTCTGGGCGGCGAAAATCTGCCGTTGCAGCAGATGCTCGCCGATATCGCGGCATTGACCGACCGCAAGGCACCGACACTGAGCCTGCCGCGCTGGCCGTTGTATCCGCTCGCGATGGGCGCGGAAGCGGTCGCCAAATTCACGAAGCGCGAACCTTTCGTCACCGTCGACGGACTGAAGATGTCGAAGAACAAGATGTATTTCACGTCGGCGAAGGCGGAACGCGAGCTGGGGTATCGGGCGCGGCCTTATCGCGAGGGGCTCGCCGATGCGCTCGAATGGTTCCGGCAGGCGGGGTATCTGAAGCGGTGATCAAGGGATAAGTGAACGGTTAAGTGAAGGGCTGAACAGCGGCCGTAAGCATTTTGTTACAAGTCCCGCGCCGGCGACGGGTCCAAGCCTGCGCGCAGCAGGTAAAATCGCGGGTCCTACCTGAGAAACCTCGCATGAATCTTCACGAACAGCTCGGCGCGCTGGAAATGGGCGTCGACCAGCTCATTCAGGCTGTCGTGGCCACGCAGGCCGAGAACACTCCCGAGACAAGCGCTGACGCTGCGGCATTGCCCGCGGCGGTGGAGCATGCCGCGCACGAAGCAGCGGCGCAAGCAGCGGCGGAACAGCCCGCGAGCACCGAAGCAAACGCAGAAACGCACGCCGAAGCGATCGATACGCCGGCCGCCCCGCAATTGCAGCCGACGCTCGAAATCAACCGCCCCGCGCGCGACGAAATCACGATGACGATCGGCGATCAGACCGTCGCACTACGCCCGGACCAGATCAGCCGGCTGATCGAGGAACTGTCGAACGCACGGGCGTCGATGACGCCGGAGCAGCCGCAAGGCATCCCGCCGGGCTGGCAATTCGTCTCGACGAAGAATCCGATGATGGCCGTGCAGAAGCAGTCGAACGGCGACCGCTTGCTGGTGATGCGCCACACCGGCCACGGCTGGGTACCGTTCACGTTCTCGCCGGACATCGTGATCCAGATGTACATGATGCTGACGAACGCGTGATGAAACGCGCTACGTAGAAAAAGCGGCCTGGAGCCGCTTTTTTTACGTCTGCGTTCTGCATCCGACGAGCGCATCGGCCATCGACAGACTTCAGCGCTCCTGCACCGGCGCCTGCACGCGCGCCTTCCACTGCCCACCCTTGCCACGCCAGTAGCGCACCGCCGATGCGAACGTTGCGCCGACATAGAACAGCGCCACGAGTGGCAGAAACGGCGCCCACAGCGGTGAGCGCCGGTAGTAGACGAGCATCGGCGCATAGGCGCAGCACATTGCCGCCCACGCGATCCAGGCCGGCCAGCCGAGCGGCCCGAGGATCAACGCCGCGACCGGCGGCAACAGATAGATGATCGCCATGCCGACGAGCGTGCCCGCGAGCAGTAGCGGCGAGTAGCGCAGCTGCGTGAACGCGGTGCGCGCGATCATGTTCCAGATGTCGCGCCAGCTATCGTAGGGACGCAGCGACACGCTCTTCGCCGCCACATCGAGCCGGATCGGATGACGGCCGGTGCCACGATGCTTGATGCGCGCGGCAAGACTGCAATCGTCGATCAGCTCGGCGCGGATCGACTCGATGCCGCCCGCTTCCTCGAGCGCCGCGCGGCGCACCAGCATGCAACCGCCCGCCGCGGCCGCGGTGCGGTTGCGTGGATTGTTGACCCATGCGAACGGATACAGCTTCGCGAAGAAGAACACGAAGGCCGGAATCAGCGCCTTTTCCCAGAACGAATCGCAGCGCAGCCGGACCATCAGCGAGACGAGGTCGCGCTTTTCGGCATCCGCGCGCGCGACGAGCTGCGTCAACGCCTCGGCGGGGTGGCCGATGTCGGCATCGGTCAGCAACAGGAATTCGGCCGGCAGATCGAGCGTGCGCACCGCCTCGATGCCCTGCGACTGCGCCCACACCTTGCCGGACCAGCCTGGCGGCAACGGCTTCGCGCTCAGCACGGTGAGGCGCTCCGGACATTGCAGCCGCAGCGCTGCGGCACGCGCGGCGTCGGCGGTGCCGTCGGTGCTGTGATCGTCGACGACGATCACGTGGAACGCGCCTGCATAGTCCTGCTCGAGCAGCGACGTGACCGCCTCGGCGATCACGTCGACTTCATTGCGCGCCGGTACGACGGCCGCGACGGCCGGCCATGCGTCGCGCGCCGCGATGGCCAGCGGCGCGGCGGGACGCGCGCGCCAGAAGCCGCCACGCGCGAACAGCAGCACGCACCAGATCAGCAGGGAAACACACGAAAGAACGAACAGGACCGCCGCCATTAAGCATTACCCTCGATTGAGCGCGCCGCCATGCCGACGCGTCTGGATAGTCGCATTTTCAGGGTGCGCGCCGCCACCACGCACCAGTCGAACAGATTGAGGACCGGGCGCGCGCGGAACACATCGTAATCCGCGCGCTCGATGCGCTCGAGAAACCGAAGGCCTGCATGCACCGCGCCGCACAGCTCGATGCCGAGCCGCCCCGGCATGCGCAGCGCGAGCGGTGCGCCGCGGACCAGCGTGGCGCGCACGAACGCGATTTCATACGCCATCAGCGCGCGCCACGCATCGTCGACGACACCATCGGCAATCTGCGCCTCGGTCACGCCGAAGCGGCGCAAATCGGCTTGCGGCAGGTACACGTGCTGTCGTTGCCAGTCGGCGGCGACGTCGAGCCAGAAGCTGATCAGCTGCGACGCCGTGCAGATCGCGTCGGCGTCGGCAAGATCGTGCGGCGTCGCTGCGCCGACCAGACGCAGCAGCAGATGCCCGACCGGATGCGCCGAGCGGCGGCAATAGTCGACGAGCGCGGCGCGATCCGCATAGCGATTCGTGTCGATGTCCTGCGCGCAGCCCTCGAGCAGATCGTAGAACGGTTCGAGCGGCAGCTCGTATTGCGCGATCACGCCAGCGAGCTTGCCGAACAACAGCGCATGCACGGGCGCGGCGCGCCGTTGCGCGATCGCGTCGAGCCCGGCGCGGAAATCGGCCAGCCGGGCATGCCGCTCGGCGGCGCTCCACTGGCCTTCGGCGGAGATATCGGCCGCAGTGCGCACGACCTGATAGATAATACCGACAGGCGCGCGTAGGGCCTTAGGCAGCAACACGCTCGCGATCGGAAAGTTTTCGTGCTGATCGACGTCCATCCAGCGAGCCTCGAAACCATTCTGTAATACAGCGCGATGTCCGCGCGGCAAGGATCGGTAGTTTAAGGGTTCCGCCGTGACGGTGCAGTGTGCGGTCATGGTCGGGCGCGTTACGAGGCAATCCCGCGCTGACTCCTTACATCGTTGTAACGCTCGCCGCCCCGGTCGTCCGCACGTCCCAGCGGCTGCGGCAAGCGGCCAACACACGGGCCGCAGCAAAAAGCAAAGTGGCCCCGATAGCGTTAGAATGCGCGTTTGGTTTTGCTGTACCGGCCGGTCGCCGGGGCTCAAGACGTCAACTAATCAAGATGGGCGCGGCGATAAAGTCAGTTTCACGACTTCTTCGAAACCCGCGTTAGTCGGAGTTCGCCAACTTATGCGAGTCATCCTTGCTCAGCCCCGCGGCTTTTGTGCGGGCGTTGTCCGCGCAATCGAAATCGTCGATCGTGCGTTACAGCAACACGGCGCGCCCGTGTATGTCCGCCACGAGATTGTCCATAACCGTCACGTGGTCGACAATCTGCGCCAGAAGGGCGCGCGTTTCGTCGAGGAACTCGATGAAGTGCCGCAAGGTGCCGTCGCGATATTCAGCGCGCATGGTGTTGCGCAAACCGTCGAACGTGATGCCGAAGCGCGCGGCCTCGACGTGCTCGACGCAACCTGCCCGCTCGTGACCAAGGTGCACGTACAAGGTCGTCAGTACGTGGCCGCCGGCCGCACGCTGATCCTGATCGGCCACGCCGGCCATCCAGAAGTGGAAGGCACGATCGGCCAGATCCCCGGCACGGTGCTGCTCGTGCAGAGCGAGGCAGAAGTCGCGAAACTCGAGTTGCCGGTCGATGCGCCGCTCGCCTACGTGACGCAAACCACGTTGTCGGTCGACGACACGCGCGGCATCATCGACGCGCTGCTGCGCCGCTTTACCGACATGGTCGGTCCCGACACGCGCGACATCTGCTATGCAACGCAGAACCGCCAGGCGGCGGTGCGCGAATTGAGCAAAGAGGTCGATGTACTGCTGGTGGTCGGCGCGACCAACAGCTCGAACTCGAACCGGCTGCGCGAAATCGGCAGCGAGAGCGGCGTGGCGAGCTACCTCGTCGCCGACGGCTCTGAAGTGAAGCCGGAATGGTTCGCCAACGTGCACACGGTCGGCATCACGGCCGGCGCGTCGGCGCCCGAAGAAATGGTCGAAAACGTAATCGATGCGCTACGCGCATTGGGGCCCGTCGATGTCACGACGATGGCGGGCCGTGAAGAAAAAGTCGAATTCAAGTTGCCATCGAAACTGATGCAACCTCTCGCTGCACGCGAAGTTTAAGGAGGACGCCTTGTCTATTCCGCTGCTACAGAAAGTCCGCGTCGGCGCATACATCATGCGCCAGCATCTCTCCGGCAACAAACGCTATCCGCTCGCCCTGATGCTGGAGCCGCTGTTTCGCTGCAATCTCGCCTGCAATGGCTGCGGCAAGATCGACTATCCGGATCCGATTCTGAACCAGCGTCTGTCGCTGGAAGAATGCCTGCAGGCCGTCGACGAATGCGGTGCGCCGGTCGTGTCGATCGCGGGTGGCGAGCCGCTGCTGCACAAGGAAATGCCGCAGATCGTCAAGGGCATCATGGCGCGCAAGAAGTTCGTGTACCTGTGCACGAACGCGCTGCTGATGGAAAAGAAGATGGACGACTACGAGCCGAATCCGTACTTCGTGTGGTCGGTTCATCTTGACGGCGACAAGGAAGCGCACGATCACTCGGTGTCGCAGGAAGGCGTGTACGAGAAGGCCGTGGCCGCGATCCGCGAAGCGAAGCGCCGCGGCTTCCGCGTCAACATCAACTGCACGCTGTTCAACGACGCGCAGCCGGAACGCGTGGCGAAGTTCTTCGACACGTTGGGCCCGATGGGCGTCGACGGCATCACGGTATCGCCGGGTTATGCGTATGAGCGCGCGCCGGATCAGCAGCACTTCCTGAACCGCGACAAGACCAAGCAGCTGTTCCGCGAAATCTTCAAGCGCGGCAACAACGGCAAGAACTGGTCGTTCAGCCAGTCGGCGATGTTCCTCGACTTCCTCGCGGGCAACCAGACCTACGAATGCACGCCGTGGGGCAACCCGGCGCGTACCGTGTTCGGCTGGCAAAAACCGTGCTATCTGGTCGGCGAAGGCTACGTGAAGACCTTCAAGGAACTGATGGAAACCACGGACTGGGACAAGTACGGCACCGGCAACTACGAGAAGTGCGCGGACTGCATGGTCCACTGCGGTTTCGAAGCGACGGCCGTGATGGACACGGTTGCGCATCCGCTGAAGGCGCTGAAGGTCAGCATGCGCGGCCCGAAAACCACGGGCGCGTTCGCGCAGGACATTCCGCTCGACAAGCAGCGTCCCGCCGAGTACGTGTTCTCGCGTCACGTCGAGATCAAGCTCGAAGAAATCACGCGCGCCGGCAAGGGCAAGAAGGTGGAGACCGCGACGGCCGCGCACTGAGGCGTTCGACAGGAGAGCGGCCGCGCGCCGCCCCTGTATTGCGCCTGATCGTTAGTTAGCGCAAGCAACTCGAAAAAAAGCGCGGTGGCCAATCAAGGCCACCGCGCTTTGCTTTTACCGATTGAAACTTCTGTCGACCGACCCGCTTACGCGCCGCGCGCATTATGCGCGGTCAGGAATTTGATCAGCCCGTCGATGCCGCCTTTGGCGATCTGGTCGGCGAACTGCGTCTGATACACCTGGATCAGCCACGCGCCCATCATGTTGATGTCATAGATCTTCCAGCCCGACGGCCCCTTGGTGAGCCGGTAGTCGATCGCGTCATCGCCGCCGTTGCTGATCACGTGCGATTGCACGACGATGTCGGTCGCGCCGCCTTGCACGCTGACCGGCGCAAACTGGAACTTCACGTCCTGGTCGCGCAGTTGCGACAGCGATGCGGCATAGGTACGCGTGAGCAGCAGCGTAAACTGCTCGTACAGTTGCTTCTGCTGCTCCGGCGTCGCGGTCGCCCACGGCTTGCCTACCGCGATACGTGTGGTGCGCTGAAAGTCGGTGGCGGGCAGGAAGTGCGTCTGGACGACCTGGGTGATCTGCGCCATGTCGCCGCCGCGCGCCTGCGGGTCAGCCTTCATTGCAGCCACCGTGCCCTGGACTGCACTTTTTACCACCGCGTCGGGTGCGCTCTGCGCAAACGCCGCCGTGGATACCACGGCCGCAGCCACAAAAGCAGTCAGATATCGTTTCATACGCTTGTCATGACTCGAAAGAAGTAGCGCCGACGGGCCGCAGCCCCGCGGCTAAAGAGAGGTACACCAGTATAGCGGGGATTACGTTCCCATCCGGACGAAGCCGTCAGGAGCCGTACTTGCTACCGAAGTCGGGCTTGCTTGCCCGGGCTCTGTATACTTATGCACCTTCGTCAAAAACAACACCCGTGATAAGGCCACGTCCGCCTACATGCTGAAGTCATCTATCGTCCGTCTCGTCGCGTATTCGGTGCGTCATCCGCTGAGGATCATCGCGCTGTCGATCGTGCTCGCTGTCCTGAGCGGCATATACGTCGCGCATAACTTCAAGATCAACACGGACATCAGCCGTCTCATCGAGACCGACAAGCAATGGGCGGCAGTCCAGAACGCGCTCGACGCCGCCTTCCCCGACCGTGGCGACACCGTGCTGGTGGTGGTCGAGGCGCGCGCGCCCGAATTCGCCGACGCCGCCGCCAACGCGCTGACCGCCGCGCTCAGAGCCGATCCGAAGGAGTTCACGTCGGTCTCGCAGCCCGCCGGCGGCCCCTTCTTCGAACACAACGGCCTGCTGTTTCCGTCCACCGACGAGGTGATGTCCACCACCTCGCAACTCGTGCAGTCGCGCCCGCTCGTCAATCAACTTGCGCATGATCCGAGCCTGACCGGTCTCGCCGGCACGCTGACTACGACCCTGCTGCTGCCGCTGCAACTCGGCCAGGTCAAACTCCCTGACATGAGCCGGCTGCTTGCGCAAAGCGCGAACACGCTCGATCGCGTGCTGGCCGGCCAGCCCGCCGCGTTCTCGTGGCGCGCTCTCGTTGATAAAAGCGTCGCCACCAATCCGGCGCGTTCGTTTGTCGTCGTGCATCCGGTCGTCAACTACGACGCGCTGGAGCCGGGCGCGAGCGCGTCGAGGGCGATTCGCGTAACCGCGGTCTCGCTGCATCTCCAGCAGCGCTACGGTGCGACGATCCGCCTGACCGGCGAGCAGCCACTCGCCGACGAGGAGTTCGCGTCAGTGCAGGACGGTGCGGTGCTGAACGGCATCGGCACTTTCATCGTCGTCCTGATCATTCTGTGGCTCGCGCTGCGCTCGGGCCGCATGATCGCGGCCGTGTTCATCACGCTGTTCGTCGGCCTCGCGATCACGGCCGCGCTCGGCCTGTTGATGGTCGGCGCGCTCAACATGATTTCGGTCGCGTTCATGGTGCTGTTCGTCGGGCTCGGCGTCGATTTCGGCGTGCAGTTCGGCGTCAAGTATCGCGAGGAGCGCAACCGCGACGACCGGCTGTCGGCCGCGCTGATGCACACCGCGCACAGCATCGGCGTGCCGCTCACGCTTGCGGCCGTGGCAGTCGCGCTGAGCTTCTTCTCGTTCCTGCCGACCGCTTATCGCGGCGTGTCGGAGCTTGGCCAGATCGCGGGCGTCGGCATGTTCGTCGCGTACTTCACCAACATGACCTTGCTGCCAGCGCTGCTGAAGCTCTTCAATCCGCCGGGCGAAGTCGCCTCGCCCGGTTTCAAGCAGCTCGAGCCCGTCGACGACTTCCTCGACCGCCATCGCAAGCCGGTGTTGATCGGCACGCTGCTCGTCGTGATCGGCGCGACACCGCTGCTCACGCACCTGCGTTTCGACTTCAATCCGCTGCATCTGAAGGACCCGCATACCGAGTCGATGGCAACGTTGCTGTCGCTGAAGGATTCGCCCGAAGCCGCGGTGAACAACGTGCAGGCGCTGGCGCCGTCGCTTGCCGACGCCGACGCGATGGCCGAGCGACTGCGCAAGCTGCCGGAAGTGGGCCGCGTCAACACGTTGAGCACCTTCGTGCCGGCCGACCAGCAGCAGAAGATGATGCTGATCGCAAGCGCCGCGCAACAGCTGCTGCCGGCGCTGCAACAGCAGCCCGCGCCGCAGGCCACCGACGAGTTGCGCGTCGCCGCATTGAAGCGCGCGGCGAATCAGTTGTCGCTCGCGGCCGAGGACCATCCGGGCCCGGGCGCGGCGGACGCGCAGCACCTGTCCGCGACCTTGCAAAAGCTCGCCGCCGCCGACGCCGCCACGCGCGACCGCGCCGAAGTCGCGATGTCCGACACGCTGCGCATCGCCTTGAAGCAGCTTGAGAACCTTCTGCAGCCGACCGAAATAACCCAGCAGACCCTGCCGCCAGGCATCACCGCGATGTGGATCGGCAAGGGCGGTCATGCGCTCGTCGATATCGCGCCGAAGGTGCCGCCCGGCGTCGATCCAAACGACGACCAGATGCTCGCGCGCTTCGCGCACGCGGTGAAGAGGGCGGAGCCGGGCGCGATCGGCGGACCGATCTCGATCCTGCATTCGGCCAACACGATCATCAAGGCGTTCCTGGAGGCGGCCGTCTATGCGCTGCTGTCGATCGCCGTGCTGCTGTGGATCGCGCTGCGCCGTGTCGGCGACGTGCTGCGCACGCTGGTGCCGCTGCTGGTGTCCGCGATCGTCACGCTCGAACTGTGCGTGGTATTCGGCATGCCGCTGAACTTCGCGAACATCATCGCGCTGCCGCTGATGCTCGGCGTCGGCGTCGCGTTCAAGATCTACTTCGTGATGGCGTGGCGCCACGGCCAGACCGGCCTGTTGCAGTCGAGCCTCACGCATGCGGTGCTGTTCAGCGCCGCCACAACGGCCACCGCGTTTGGTAGCCTGTGGCTGTCGCACCATCCGGGCACGTCCAGCATGGGGAGGCTGCTCGTGCTTTCGCTGTTCTGCACGCTGATCGGAGCGGTGGTTTTCCAGCCGGTGCTGATGGGCAAGCCGCGTCAACGTCGCGGGAAGCAAAAAGGAATATAAGCATGAAGCTGCGTAACACCGCGCTGGCGCTCACCGCCGCGGGTCTCATTTCCGGCTGCGCGACCGCTCCGGATCGCAAGCCGGGCGATCCGTTCGAGCCGGTGAACCGGGTGATCTTCAACTTCAATGACGGAGTCGATCGCTATATCGCGGTGCCGGTCGCGAAGGGCTACCAGAAAGTGACGCCGCAGCCGCTGCGCACCGCCGTCAGCAATTTCTTCTCGAACCTCGGCGACCTCACCAACGCCGCAAACGCGCTGCTGCAACTGAAGATCACCGATGCGACCGAAGACATCATGCGCTTCGCGTTCAACTCGGTGTTTGGCATTGGCGGCCTGCTCGACTGGGCGACGCCGGCCGGTCTGCCTAAGCATCATCAGGACTTCGGTCTGACGCTCGGGCATTGGGGCATTCCGTCGGGTCCGTATCTGGTGCTGCCGCTGTTCGGGCCGAGCACGGTGCGCGACAGCATGGGGCTCGTCGTCGATGTGAAGTTCAATCCGCTGAACTATATCGAACCCGCGACCCGCAATCCGCTGTACGTGCTGCAGTTCGTGAGCACACGTGCGGATCTGCTCGGCGCGACCAGCCTTCTGGAGCAGGCTGCGCTCGACAAGTACTCGTTCGTGCGTGATGCCTATGTGCAGCAGCGCCTCGCGCGGCTGCGCGGCACGAGCAATAACCCTCCGCCGCTGCCGAACTACGACGATCAGGGCGATACGGGCCCGGCTGCCGCCCCAGCGGCAGGCGCGCCGGCGGGCGGCCTGCCGAATTACTCCGATCCGGGCGATGTGGGCGAGACGCCCAATGGCGCTTCGGGAGCGGGCGGCGCGGCCAAGGGCGCGCCCGGTGCGCTGCCGAATTACAACGATCCGGGTGAGTCCTCGCCGGCGCCCAATGGGGCTTCCGGTGGAGCGACCAACGCGCCCAGCGGGGATCTGCCGAACTACACCGATCCGGGTGACAGTGGCGCGGGCGCTACGCCAGCCGTGCCTGCTGAGCCGGCGTCGGCCCCGCAATAGCGCTCCAGGGGTCTGGGCACGTCGATCCAGCGCTCCAAGGCACAGCGGGCGCCCTCGATGGGTGCCCCGCGTGGAAGTACAGCCAAACGTCGCCCGACCAAGCCCGCGGGCATCGCTGCAACCCGCTCAGTGCAGGCTCTCGACCTCGCTGCGCGCCGCGCCCCGATCTTCCTCGACCGCCGCGACTGGTGCCGTTTGCGGCACTGGCTTGGAGTTCGCGCGATAGTGAGCGAACTGCTCGTCCGCATAACGGATACGTGTGCGGCCATGTGGCACCGGATCGCCGTTTTCGTCGAGATTGACGAATACCATTTTCTCGACCGTCAGAATGCTCTTGCGTGTGATCTTGTTGCGCACTTCGCAGCGCAGCGTTATCGACGTGCGGCCGAAATGCGTGGCGGTCATGCCCAGTTCGATGATGTCGCCCTGGCGTGCCGAACTGACGAAGTTAATCTCTGACATGAACTTGGTCACGACGCGCTGATTGTCCAGCTGAGAGATCGCGTAGATCGCGGCTTCTTCGTCGATCCAGCGTAGCAGGCTGCCGCCGAACAATGTCCCGTTGGGATTCAGGTCTTCGGGCTTGACCCATTTTCTCGTGTGGAAATTCATTTGCTACTCCGTGTCTGAGGCTCCCGGGAGGGCGCGTCATGCGCCGGAACCTAAGGGTTAACACTAACATTGTACCAATAGTAAGGGTTTTCCCTGATATTTCAAAATTGCATAATTAATCGTGCTGATAGTCTTGGGGGCCCACGATGGACCACCGCTAGTGGTCAACCGCTTCGGGCGATGGCTAGGAGGCACGTCCATCACTATCCCCGCAATTTTTAAGAAGTTGCTGATTGGTTCGGGCTCTGTCCGTACCTAAAGTTGGCATCCCCGACTACGGCGTAGTCAGACAATTTATGAATTCGGTTATTTGTGGCAACTTCGAAGTGCATTTGCAGCAAATATGAACGCGTTGGGCCTTCCTTCGCCGAGCAGCCTGTTCGGCACTCTCGAGACGGCGACGTCCAATATTTCGGCCATGCTCAACGCGCTGAAGACACTGGGACCTAGCGCAACGGTTGCCGAGTTGATCGGCGCAACAACGACACTGGAGGCGCTATCCGTCGCTGGCGCGCTAAGTGCAGCGTTCTACGTCGGTGCATGCATCGGTTCGCTGATCGTCGCGACCAAGGCAGCGATAACGTGCGGCACCAGCAGCGCGGCGGTCACTGCGCGAATTGCAGCGGCCCGCCTCGGATTGGTCGTTCCAGAGTCGATGCTGGCATTCATCCATCGCCATCCGGAAGTGCTGACAAATAGGCCAGCGCGCCGGCACTACGCCTGTCTGGCGCTCCATCGAGCGGAATTGGTATGAATTGGATCGTCGATAAAGTGGCGCTTCTGCTCGCCGCTATCGCCTGTGCGGCGATCGCATGGGCGCTGATTCGCTACAGCGGCCAGTGGTTTCCGCTGCTACTGTTCATACTGGCATTTGCGGGGCTTTACGCAGATAACCAGCGGCTGCGCAACCGCCTAAGGGACCTGGGCGAAGACTCGAGTCGCCGCTCCAGGGGTAGGTCACGCCCACGCTAGCGACTTGCTGCCGGCCCCAGACGCAGTCGGGATGGCTAACCGCCATCCCCGTCGCTCAACTGCTGACGCCCGCGATCCGTAGCGCGCCGCCCTTTCCCAAGGCCTCCCGCGCCTCGACCAGCGTAGTCCGCGCGGCGCGCGCATCACCGGCGAGTCGCAGCAGCGCGCCGAGTTGCGACGGCTGCCGCAGCAATTCGCGCAGAATCGGCCCGAGGGCGGTGCTGCCGTCGTCGCGCAAACCAGCGGTCGCGGCCGGCGGCAGCGTGCGCCAGGCCGGATCGACGACTGCGCGACACACGGCGAACGGCAGACCGTGCGCGGCAGCGGCCGCGCCAGCGATGTGCGATTCCATATCCACCGCGAGCGCGCCGGTCGATTCGTGCAGCGCGCGTTTGTCTTCGGCGGTGATCAGCGGCGCGGCGACCGCCGCCACCGCGCCACGGCGCAGACGTCCCGCGAGCCCTTCGGCCGTCCTGACGTTGGTCACGGCGGCGGCAATCCGCTCCGCCCATTGCCGATCCGTGTCGATCCGCCCGAACGGCCCATGCACGGCATCCGCGACGATCAGCGCGCCCGGCTGCAGATCCGGCGCGAGCCCACCCGCCGTGCCGAAACTGACGATCCCCGCCGCGCCGCGAGCGACCGCGGCGTTCAGCGCGCGCTCGAGCAGATCGGCGCGCGCCGCGTACACGACTTCGACGCGCACGCTGCCGTCGCCGCGTGCGATGCGCGCCTCGAACGCCATGCCCGTCACGACGATCACCGGCAAGCCGCTATCGCCCGTTCCCACGGACGGCGTCATCGACACGGACATCCGTCACATCCCGACCGTGACGCGCGTGAGCCCATTGCGCTTCAGATGACGGAAGCGCGCGAGCGCCCACAGCGGGAAGAACTTGCGATAACCGTGGTAGCGCAGATAAAACACGCGCGGAAAGCCGGTCGCGGTAAACCGGGTTTCGTCCCACAGCCCATGCTCGCGCTGCTCACGCTGCAGATAGTCGATACCGCGCGCCACCGCCTCGTGATCGACCTCCCCCGCCGCCATCAGTCCGAGCAGCGCCCAGGCTGTCTGCGACGCGGTGCTCGGCGCACGCTCGTAGCCGCGATAGTCGAGCTTGTAGCTCTCGCCGCCCTCGCCCCAACCGCCGTCGTCGTTCTGGATCGACACGAGCCATTGCACCGCGCGCCGCATGCGCGGGTCGTCGTGTGGCATGCCGGCCGCGTTCAGCGAGCACAGCGCGGTCCATGTGCCGTAGATGTAGTTCAGGCCCCAGCGGCCGTACCAGCTGCCGTCCGACTCCTGCTCCTGCAGCATGTAGTCGAACGCGCGCCGCGCCGGCTCGCTGCTTTGCGGCAGCTCGCCGATCTGCGCGAACATCGACAGACAGCGGCCCGACACGTCCGCGGTCGGCGGATCGAGCAGCGCGCCGTGGTCCGAGAACGGAATGTTGTTCAGGTAGTACTGCGTGTTTTCCGGTTCGAACGCGCCCCAGCCGCCGTCGCTGCTTTGCATGCCGACCACCCATTCGCGCGCGCGGGCAATTGCTTCGCGATCGACATCGGATTGCGTGAGCGCCGCCGAGCGGTGCATCGCCATCGCGACCACCGCGGTATCGTCGACATCCGGGAAATGCGCGTTGTTGTACTGGAACGCCCAGCCGCCCGGCCGCACGTTGGGGCGGCGCGAAATCCAGTCGCCGCGCACGTCGAGAATCTGCAGCGGACGCAGCCACGCGAGCCCGCGTTCGGCCGCCTGTTCGGCGCGCGCTTCGCCGGTTTCGAGCAAAGCGTGCGCGGCGAGCGACGTATCCCACACCGGCGACAGACATGGCTGGCAATACGCTTCGTCGTCCTTGATGACGAGCAGCTTGTCGAGAGATTTGCGAGCGATCGCGCGATGCGGATGATCGGCCGGATAGCCGAGCACGTCGTACATCATCACCGAGTTGGCCATCGCCGGGAAAATCGCGCCGAGGCCGTCCTCGCCGTTCAGCCGTTCGTCGACGAACGCGACCGCCGCGCGGATCGCGCGCTCGCGGGTCGCCTTCGGCAACAGGCCATCGACCGCGCGCAGCACCGAATCGACACAACGGAACAGGCCGAACCAGCCCGCGTGCTGATGCGGTGCGCGCTCGTTCATGCCGGTGTTCACCGGCGCGCCGCGGAACAGCTCGTCGATGCGCACCTTGCGCGGATTACGCGCGAGCGGCCGCTTCGCGTTGAGCACCAGCAGCGGCACGATCACCGTGCGCGCCCAGTACGACACCTTCGACAGATGGAACGGGAACCACACCGGCAGCAGCATGATCTCGACCGGCATCATCGGCACCGCGCGCCACGACACCACGCCAAAGAGGGCGAGCAGGATTCGCGTGAACACGTTCGCGTGTTCCGCGCCGCCGTGCGCGAGGATCGCATCGCGCGCGCGCACCATGTGCTCGGCATCGACCGGGTCGCCGATCATCTTCAGCGCGAAGTACGCCTTCACGCTCGCGCTGATGTCGAGCGCGCCGTCGGTGAAGAGCGGCCAGCCGCCGTTCGGCAACTGGATGCGGCGCAGATAACGCGCGATCTTCTGTTCGAGTTCGAGGTTCGGCGCTTCGCCGAGATAGTGGACCAGCAACACGTATTCGGCCGGAATCGTCGCGTCGGCTTCGAGTTCGTAGACCCAATGGCCGTCCGGCTGCTGCGCGGCCAGGATCGCATCGGTCGCGCGCGTGATCGATGCGTCGAGCGCGCTCGCGCCCCGCACGGGCGCCGGCGTTGCGGTTGTCAATGCGTCCGCCACGGCGGGCGCGTTGGCAACCACGGCAGCTTCGGCCAGGTCCGGCGCCGCATCGGCGGCTTCGGGCAGCGCCGCGTCGAGCGGCGGGGTGTGAGATAAGTCGTTCATCTGCGTTCCATCGGTTGATTCAGCAGCGTATCCGCGGCCTTCCGGCCGGAGCGGACCGCGCCTTCGAGCATCGCGGGCAGGCCGGTGGCCGTCCAGTCGCCCGCGAGCAGCAAATTGTTCCAGCGAGTGCGCGTGCCCGCCCGCAATGTCTCCTGCGCGGGCAGCGCGGCAAACGTCGCGCGCGATTCCATCACCACCTGCCAGCGCGGCAGCGGCGCGGCCGGCAGATTGACCGCCTGCGCGACCTCGGCCCAGACGGTCGCCGCCAGCACGTCATGCGGCGTGTCGAAGAGCCGCTCGGCGCCGTTGAGCGTCACCGACAGGCGGTCGTCGAACGCAAACAGCCATTCGGCCGTTCCGTTCAGCAGCGCGGTGATCTGCGGCAAGCCGAACGGCGGCTCGACCGCGAAATGCACGTTGAGCACGGCCGCGAAACGCGTCGGCGCGCGCAGGCCCGGCACGAGAGCCACTGCGGCTTCGGGCGGCAGCGCGAGAATCACCGCCTCGTTCGCGCCGAGCGCGATGCTCTCAGCGTCGAAATGCAGCGCCTGCACACGGGCCGCGTCGGCCGCGAACGTGATGTCGCGCAGACGCGAACCGAGCCGGATCGTCGCGCCGCCATGTTGCAGCAGACGCAGCGCCGGATCGACGAACGCGCTGCCAAGACCATTACGCGCGACCAGCGGCCGGCACGCGAGCCCGCCCGCGAGCAGCGTTTCGCGCACGAGCGCGCCGGTCAGTTCGGCCGACGCGTCGCGCGGCTCCAGATTCAGCAGCACATGCAGCAGCGGCCGCAGCAGCCGTTCCCACAGCGGACCGTGACAGCGCATCGTCTGCGCGACGCTGCGGCCCGGTTTCGCAAACAGCAGCGGCACGAGCGACAGGTAATCGGTCGGGCCCGTGTTCGGCACGCGCGCGTGCGCATCGAAAATCCACCACGGCAAACTCCCCGGCGACAGACGCACGCTCCAGCGCGAACGCGTGGCCAGATCGACGAACGGATACTCGGGCTGCGTGGGGCCGACCAGTTCGTCGGCGGCGCCGATCGCGCGCACGTAGTTGAGCGTCGCGGCATTGGCCGACAGCACGATGTGATTGCCGCTGTCGAGCGTCGCACCAAGCTTCGCGTCGTAGTACGAACGGCAGCGGCCGCCCGCGTGATCCTGCGCTTCGTGCAGCACGACCCGCGCGCCGCGCCGCTGCAGTTGCACGGCGGCGGCGAGCCCGGCCACGCCCGCGCCGACCACGTGGACGAGCTTCGGCATCAGCTCAGAAAAGCGCGTAACGCGCGACGATCCACAGCAGGCGCAGCTTCGGCTTGCGGACCTTCGTGCGCGGAACGTCGAAGCCGCGCTCCAGCGCGCGCTCGAGCAGCACGCGATAGACGCCCGACATGATGCGCGGCGCGCGCACCTGAGCGCGCGGCTCGCGATCCATGATCGCGTCGGACGCGGCGAAGTGCTGTTTCGCGCGCTCGGCGAGCGTCGCGCAGACGCGCGGCAGCGTCGGATCGTCAGCGATCTGCCGCGGGTCCGTGGCCGCGATGCCTTCGCGCGCGAGCAGCTCGCGCGGTAGATAGCAGCGGTTGATGACGGCGTCTTCGTCGATATCGCGCAGGATGTTGGTGAGCTGCAGCGCGCGGCCGAGGTGGTGCGCGAGCAGCCGGCCCGGCTCGTCACGCATCCCGAATATCCTCACCGACAGACGGCCGGCCGCGCTCGCGACGCGGTCGCAATAGAGGTCGAGCGTGGCGTCGTCGGGCGCGCAGATGTCGGCGGCGGCATCCATCGCCATGCCGTCGATCATTGCGTGAAAATCCTCGCGTTGCAGATGAAACGTGTGAATGTGCCGCGTCAGCGCGCGCAGCGACGCGCGCGGCTGGCCGGCGTAGCAAGCGTCGATCTCGGCGCGCCATTGCTCGAGCCCGGCCGCGCGCTCGGCGCGCGGCAGGTCGCTGTCGGCGATGTCGTCGACGGCGCGGCAGAAGGCGTAGACCTGGTACATCGCATCGCGCTGCGCCGCCG
Organism: Paraburkholderia sp. 31.1; assembly: GCF_014397645.1. Lineage (NCBI taxonomy): Bacteria > Pseudomonadati > Pseudomonadota > Betaproteobacteria > Burkholderiales > Burkholderiaceae > Paraburkholderia > Paraburkholderia sp. 31.1. The sequence goes on along the minus strand of NZ_VZQN01000024.1, from coordinate 92,281 downwards.
GCAAGATGCGCATCGCAAGATAAAACGAGCTGCCGGACGTGGCGGCAGCGGCGTCGGTTTCAGTATCGTCCACGACAAGATTGGAAACAGCCAAGACGATCTCCGCTGGAGGCGCCCGCTGAAAGGCGTTCAAAGAGGTTTTTATGCCGACCCGCAGGGCAGTGGGCCCGCGCGCGCGGACACGCGCGAAACATCCGGCTGGGCGGCCGGAAACGGCGAAAAGTATAGCAATCTTTGCCGGTGACCGCAGTTTCGCCGGTCAATAGGGGGACGGGAAGGAAGGCCGCCGGGCGCGGCGGCCTCGACCGCGCCGCCCCCGCTGGCGAATCAGGCTCCCGCGAGCCGGAACGCGACCGCGCAGTTGCGGCCCTGACGCTTTGCGCTATAGAGCGCCGCGTCGGCCTCGTTGATCAGCACGTCGTAGGCGGGCACCCCGGCGCGCGCCGTCGCGCCGCCGAGGCTCGCCGTGACCGGCACGCTGGTGCCGATCAGCTCCACCGGCGTTTCCTCGATCACGCGACGGATCTTCTCGGCCACCAGCATCGCGTCGTCGAGCGGCGTGCACGGCAGCAGCAGCGCGAACTCTTCGCCGCCGAAGCGCCCGAACGTGTCCTGTGCGCGCACCACGCCGGCGACGCGCTGCGCCATCACACGCAGCACCGTATCGCCGACGCCATGACCGAACTGGTCGTTGATCTTCTTGAAGTGATCGAGGTCGAACAGCAACATCGAGATGTCGCCGCCGTAGCGCTGCCAGCGCGTGAACTCGTCGCGCAGCCGCGTTTCGAAAAAGCGCCGGTTCGCGATGCCGGTCAGTCCGTCGCGATTCGCGTACTCCTGCAGCTTCGCAACTGCCTCCTCGCGTTCGCGCTGCACGATGCTCACATGCGTCACGTCGGAGATCGTCACGCACACGGCCACCACTTCACGACCGCGCATCAGCGGCATGAACGTGCAGTCCTGCTGCATGAAGTCGACCCCACCGGTGATCGGCCGGTCGTGATCGAACTTGAACAGATACGGGCGCTGCTCCCACGAGCTGAACGCAAAGCTGCCGAGCTGAAACACGCTCTCGATCTTGCGCGACAGCCACACGCGCGGCAGCTCCGGAAAGTTCTGGTAGATCGAGTGGCCGACCACCTGCTCCGCCGACAGGCCGCTATGGTCCTGCATGAAGCGATTCCACATCAGCACGTTCAGTTCACGGTCGAGCACGAAGATGCCAAAACCGACCCGCTCGACCACGAGGTCGCTCAACGATTCCACGGAGACGTTCATATACTGGACAGCAGCGCATCGAGCGCTTCGTTCATGTGACGGATTGATTCTTCGGCCATCAGCATCACCAGATGCGCGCGAAAACTCTGATGCTCGAGCGCGAAATTCACTTCGACGAGCAGCGCCACCTGCCATTGCAGCACGCCGGGCTGGAACACTTCGTCGAGCGTCAGCGTATCGCCGAGCATGCCCGGCGCGGAAAACACCGGCGTGCGGCCGAGCTGGTCGAGTATCGACGACACGCACGCGCCGGACAGCAGGTTCGCGACGTCGAGCATCAGTTCGCGCTCGCCGACCTCCTCGTAGCTCGAACGCGCGTACGGGTCGCGGACGAGCGAACACAGCTGCGCGATGCTGTCGCTGCGACAGATCACCAGCACCTCGCCCTTGATGTCCGAGCGAAAGCCCTGACGCACCGCGCTGACTGTGTCGTCGATATGGGTCATCTCGCGCAGCGTGCGCGCCGCATCGCTCACCGCGACCATCCGCACGCGCGGCACCGACAGTTCGATGAACGAATCGAGCAGGCCCGCTAGCCGCGTCGCGGCCCGGCCCATCGCGAGATTGGCGATTTCCTGTAGCGCGTCGCGCTGGTCTTCGGTGAAGGCGGGCTCAGACATACAAGCCGTACTCCTTGAGGATGGGCAGGACCGCCTCCGGCGTCACCGGCTTGGCGATGAACGCGATCGCGCCGAGCTCGCGCACGCGCTGCTGGGCGAGCGGCTGCACGTCGGCGGAAACGACGATCACGAAGGTGTTGAGGTCCTCGTGCTGCAACGCTTCGAGGACCTGGTAGCCGGTCATGTCCGGCATCGTCAGGTCGAGGAACATCACCGATGCCTTGCCCTCGCGATACAGCGTGAGCGCCTCGTGCCCGTTCGTCGCGTAGGACACGTCGACTGCCCAGTCGGGCGGCAGTGCCTTCGTGAGCAACTTGCGGGCGAGCAGCGAATCGTCGGCGATCACAATGGGGAGCATGGCAACGGCGGGTCGGGCGGTTTGGGCGGGTCGGATAAAGGAATCGGCTGGTTCGTCTGCGCGCTTTCCGCGCCTGGTTGTGTGCGTATTTCGTTCGTCACGACAGCGGAGGGCGGCACACCTTCGCGTGATGCCGACCGATGCGCGACCAGGTACAGTGGCGCCTGTCGAATTGCGATTGCCTTTGGCGAGAGGGGGTGCGAATGCAGCAGGACGCGTTTGGCGAACCTTGACGATCCGTCGCACAGAGGTGGCAACGGCCCTTTTTATCGTGACGAGGATTGTCGAAGTAAAGTCGCGCAAAAGCAACTCGCCAGAATCGCTGACGGTAACGATCTGTTTCTCTGCTAGGCGAATTTCAGAAATAGATCTATCGTCGGGGCGGACATTCTTTTATCTTTATCCTTTTGTGTACGTTTGCGCTTCCCGATTCGTCGCTGTTTTAAAGCCGCTCTTAAAGAACGGCCGGCACGGCGGACGCCCATCTCCAACGCGTTGCGGCAAATTATTCCGTGCTGCGTCTATGCTTGTTCTGAAGGCGGCATGGTGCCGGCAACGGCCCGATACGGGGCTGCCACATCCGAACGACTTTTCGCGTCAACGACAATGACATCAGACCGGGTCGACTCCGCGCGCGCGGGCCGTCTTTCGCGTCGTCCTGCCCGCGAGCAGGACGACGCGTCGTTTCCCACCGTGCCGGAACAGAATTTCCAGGTGCGTCGCATCACGCTGATCGCGCTGCTGGTCGCGGCGATCGTGCTGCCGTTCGTCTACGTCGCGGCGATGGCATTCGCCGATCTGCGCTCGCGCGAGGCCGACGCCACCGATCTGGCGCTGCGCACGGTGCGGGTCGCCGAAGAACACGCGTTGAAGGTGTTCGACATGAACGAGACGCTGAACTCGCGCATCGTCGAACTGACCGACGGCCTCGACGACGACGGCATTCGCGCGCGCGAACACACGATTCACGACAAGTTGCGCACGATGGGCGGCGGCTATCCGCAGGTGGCCTCGGTGTCGATCTTCGGCCAGCAGGGCGCGCTGCTCGTGAGCAGCCGCCTGTATCCGTCGCCGGAAAATTCGGTCGGCCAGCGCGACGATTTCGTCGGCATCCGCGACGGCAACGTGCTGGAACGCGTGTCGAAAGTGATGACGGGACATGTGAGCGGCGAGCAGGTGTTCAACATGGGCGTCGAGCGCCAGGCGCCCAATGGCTCGTTCGCGGGCGTCGTGTCGATCGCGCTGCGGCCCAGCTATTTCGACGCGTTCTATCGCGAGTTGCTCGGCAGCAGCGACTCTACGCCGATCATCATGAGCCTCGTGCGCACCGACGGCGCGGTGCTCGCGCATTACCCGCGCGGCCCACGCGAGCCGACCGCGCTCGCGTCCGATTCGCCGTTCGCCGAAGCGGTCAGGCAGGGGCAGCGCTCCGGCGTCGTGCGGATGCGCTCGAGCTTCGCCGGCGGCAACCTGATCGTCGCCTTCCGGCACGTCGGCTCGTATCCGGTCTACGTGCTGTGCGGCTATCGCACGTCGGCGATCTGGGCCGCCTGGTACAAGCACCTGAGCGTGCTGGTCCTGTCGATGTTCACGCCGTCGATCGCGCTGTGGTGCGTGATCTGGCTGTCGCTGCGCCGCCTCGGCGCCGAAGAGGAAGCGTGGCAGCGTTGGCAGGCCGAGGCATCGATGCGCCGCTCGATCGAATCCGCGTACCGCCAGTCGCGCAAGATGGAAGCGCTCGGCAGGCTGGTCGGCAGCGTCGCGCACGACTTCAACAACCTGCTGATGATCCTGTCGGCCAACGTGCAGATCGTGCGACGGCGCGGCGTCGGCGGACTGGAGCGCGAACTGTCGGCGATGGAGCGCGCGCTGAAGAGCGGCCAGTCGCTGACGCGGCAACTGCTCGGCGTCGCGCGCAAGCAGCCGCTGCGCACCGAGACGCTGTCGCTCGAACGCTGGCTGCCGTCGTGCCGCGAACTGCTGCGCGCGTCGCTCGGCGCGAAGGTGTCGCTCGTGATCAATAGCGGCGTCGATACCTGGCCGGTGCGCGTCGACGTCGCCGAGCTCGAGCTCGCGCTGATCAACGTCGCCGTCAATGCCCGCGATGCGATGGCCAACGGCGGGCGCTTCACGGTGCGCGCGAGCAATGTCGTGTTCCGTCACGAGGACGGCTTTCCGCTGACCGGCGAGTTCGTGCAACTGTCGCTCGAGGACACCGGCGCCGGCATGGCGCCCGACGTGCTCGCGCGCGCGTTCGAGCCGCTTTTCACGACCAAGCCCAAAGGCATGGGCACGGGACTCGGGTTGCCGCAGGTCTTCGCGTTCTGCGAGGGCTCGGGCGGGCTCGCGGCAATCGACAGCGCGATCGGCGCGGGCACCTCGGTGCGGCTCTATCTGCCGCGCGCGTCGACCGAGCCGCACACGGCCGGGCCTGCAGAAGCGCTAGCGACCGAAAGCGGCGTGCCACAGGGCCTGCGCGTGCTGCTCGTCGAGGACAACGAAGAAGTCGCGGCCGGCACCGAGGCGCTGCTGCAGATGATGGGTCATCAGGTCACCTGCGTGTTCAACGCCGACACGGCGCTGCATGTACTCGACGACGCCCGCGCGAAGCGCGCGAGCACCGGCGAGCCGCTGCCGTTCGATCTGGTGCTGTCGGACATCCACATGCCCGGCAAGATGAATGGCATCGATCTGGCCGAAGCGGTGCTCAGGTTCGACCCACAGCTGCCGGTCATCCTCGTCACCGGCTACGCGGAAGAGCTCGACCGCGCGCGGCACGCGAACGTGCGCGTGCTGTCCAAGCCGTTCGATATCGGACTGCTGGAGCAACTGCTCGAAACGATCCAGCACGACGCCGTGCAAACGAGCAACGATGCCGCCACGCATCCGGCCGATACCTGATGTCCGCGCCGTGCCGGCGTCATTTACCGGGCCTTGTAAAAAGCGCGGCGCTGACATGCCGCGCTTTTTTCATCGTGAACCCGCGTCATGCGTAGCACGCCGGGCAGCGCGGCTGGGCATGGGACGCGGCGGCGCCGCGCGGCATGAAGGTTGCTTGCCTGCACACGGCAAGGGGACGACGCTGCGAGCGTCGCCCGTTCCAGCAGAACATGTCGGGAGACAACCATGCAACATACCGTGATTGGTTTATTCGACACTTACATGCAGGCCGAAACCGCCCGCGACACGCTCGTGCAAACCGGCTTTGCGCGCGAGAAAATCGAGTTGCAGGCGAACGCCGAACCTTCGGTTGGCTCGGCCACCAGCGAAGTCGCCAACGCGGGCGTGCTCGCGAATATCGAGCGCTTTCTTGCCAGCCTGTTCTCGACCGGGCCGCGCCCATCGGACACCGCGCGTTATGCCGAGGCGATGCGGCGCGGCGCGGTGCTCGTGTGCGTCCACGCGGCAAGCGAGTCGCATGCGGAGCTGGCGCGCAATACGCTCGTGCGGCTCGGCGCGACGGATATCGGCGACCGCCCGCCCGAGGCGGACACGCCGGCCGCCACCGACCGCGACCACTCGATACTCGATGAGCTGGGCATCGGCGCGGTGATGCCGGGAACGCCGCGCACGTCGAGCGTAACGACCGAGGCGGGTGCGACGCCCGGGATGCGCGACACCACTGCGACACCGGGGGCGGCGGGCGTGAGTTCGAGCAGCGGCGCAGCGGGTGCGGCGGCCATGACCGAATCGACCGGAATCGCCGGCGCGACGGGCGCCACTTCGGCGACCGGTACGACCGCACCCGACACCATGCCCCCTCCCGCCACCCCGCGCCCTGATCCGCTGACCGCCATGCCGCCGGCGGACATCGGCGCCGCCGCCAAGCCGTTCGCGCCGCCGCCGATCAGCGAACGGCCGCTGAGCGATCCGGTCAACGAACCCATCGTCGATCCGCTCGCCGGCGATGCGGGACGCCGCGCGATCGCCGCCGGCTCGGTACCAGGTTCGGGCGCGGTGATGCAGCCGTCCGACATCGTCCCAGAAGGCGGGCAGCCGGGCACCGGTCCCGGCGCGCAGATGCCGAACGAATATCTGGAGTACGAAGAAGATTTCCGCGCGCACTACGACGAGCAGTACGCCGCCGCGAACGCGCGCTACGAAGACTATGTGCCGGCCTATCGCTACGGCGCGGAGATCGCTCGCGACGCGCGATTCCGCAATCGTCCGTGGGATGAGATCGAGCCCGAAGCACGCCGCCATTGGGAAACCACGTCGCCGGACAACACGTGGGAGCGCTTCAAGCTCGCGGTGCGTCACGGCTGGGAGCGGGTGACCGGCCATCACCACGTGTAGGCGATGCGCCGAGCGACACGAGCGCGGCCGCCTTACGCGGCGCGCGCTGTGTTCGCGTTGCTTCGGCGGATGGTCAGGACGCGGTCAGCGGCGCTAAGGCTCGGCTACACCGCCCCGTGCCGCTTGATCCACGTGACGTAGCGGTCCATGAACGTCTGCAGGAACTTGCGCGTGCCGTCGTTGACGATCTCGCCTTTTTCGTTGATCACCGCTGGATCGTGCTTGATGAACACCTCGGGCTGCCCCATCGCCGCGACGTCGAGATAGGCGAGCACGTTGCGCAGATGCTGCTGAGCGAGCGCGCTACCGGTCGCACCGACCGAGGTGCCGAGCACCGCGCCGGGCTTGTTGGCCCACGAGTTGGTGCCCCACGGCCGCGAGCCCCAGTCGAGCGCGTTTTTCAGCACGCCCGGTATCGAGCGGTTGTATTCGGGCGTCACGAACAGCAGACCGTCCGCGGCTTGCACGCGCGCCTTGAGCTTCTTGCCGGCTTCGGGATAGTCGGCGTCGTAGTCCTGGGAGTACAGCGGCAAGGAGCCGATATCGATGTATTCGAAGGTGAAATCGGCTGGAGCGAGGGAAATCACCGCCTGAGCCAGCTGACGATTGAACGAATCTCGCCGCAGGCTGCCGACGACCACTGCAATGTGATAGGCCATGTTCGCTTCCTCGGGTAAGGCGCTCGACGCGCAGAGAGTACGAACTGTCCATCATAGGCAAAAGCCGCGCGAAACGCCCAGGCCCTGGCGGATTTGGCCAGCTCATAGCGGATCGGGAAGGATTCTTGCGGCACCTGTCGGTGGATAACCTCGCGGCTCGAAAAGTTATCCACAGATTCGCTGAATAACCTTGTGGATAAGTGGAACTTTTGCCTTGCCAATCAAGCATGCCTTCGGGCCAGGGCGATCTGAGGCAAATGGGACACCATCGACATTCTGGAGGACCGGATCATGAGTCTCGACTATGCAGGAAAATCCCACGACGAAGCGGTCGCCGCGCGCAAGAAGGCGCGGCAGCGCGCGCAGGAGCCGGCGGGCGGCGAGATGGCCGTCGACGGCGTCGAAGCCGACGCCACGCATAGCTGCGGCGAGTTGTCGGAGCGAGGCAAACAGGTGTGGCGCACGGGCGCCGGACTCGATGGCGGAGGGAAGGCGCCGAGCCGCTAGGACTCTCGCGGGTTGTCCGTCGGCCGTGGCTAGAAGGGGCCGCTTGACGCCGCCGTATTCCCATGCAGGCCGAATGCTGAATACTGGAATACGAAAGGGCGCCGTTGCCGGCGCCCTTTTCTCATGCTTCCTTGCTGCGTATTTCGACGTGCCGGTCAGTTGCCAAAAAATACGTTGCAGTACGACGCCGGGCCGTTGCAGGTCGAAGCCGGAGCGTCGGCGTGAGCGACACCCGAAGCCGCTGCGAACAGCGCGGCCGAAGCGATCAGGGCGGAGAAAATGCGTTTCATGGTATGCGTCCTCGTTTGTTTGTTGGTTGCGCGATCTGATGCGATCGATGGCGTGAAGAATAGCGAGGGAGCCCGCGTCCACAAACAGCGAAGATGAGAAGACATTATTTTATAAATTGAAATAATCGCTATTGCGTGGTCGCGTTGAATTGGTGGTCGACCGCGACGCATTGATCGGCCCGTATGGCGATCCGACCGCCTTGTCGCGCAGGCTCGAAATATCATTTCTTGCAACAATTAATTTCCGGTGTCATAAGCGGCCGCGCCGCGCGACGAAGCTCCTCGGGCATCGATTGCCAAGGGGCATATGTTCAATACCGATTCGCTAGGGCAGGAACGTGAGGGAGAATGGCGCACGCATCCGCAAACCGTGCGAGGACGACCATCCGCTCATGAATCACGACGTTTCAGGACGACACGCGCAGGGCAGCGCGCGGCCGACAGCGCAGCGACGGAGCATGCCGTGACGCAGCCAGGCGCTCCCTCGCTGGACGATCCCATCTATCTCGCGCAATTGCGGCGTGACCTCGTGCGCTTCGCCCGTCTGCAATTGCGCGACGCCGCGGCCGCCGAGGACGCCGTGCAGGAAGCGCTGACCGCCGCGTGGACTCAGGCCACGCGTTTCGCCGCGCAGTCGGAGCACAAGACCTGGGTGTTCGGCATCCTGCGCCATAAGCTCGTCGACACGCTGCGCGCGCGCCAGCGCACGGTCAATCTGTCGGCGCTCGAAGCCGAACTCGACGGCGAGGCGCTGCTTGATCGCGAGCTCTTCAAGGACAACGGCCACTGGTCGCGCGAGACCAAACCGCGTCCGTGGCCGACACCCGAAACTGCATTGCGCCAGCAGCAATTCTGGACGCTGTTCGAGATGTGCCTCGAGCATTTGCCCGAGCACATTGGACGCGTGTTCATGATGCGGGAGTTTCTCGACCTCGACATCGCGGCGATCTGCGCCGAACTGCAGATCAACGCGAATCATTGCAGCGTGCTGATCTATCGCGCGCGGCTGCGGCTGCGCACGTGCCTGAGCGAAAAAGGCCTATCCAGCGAGGATGCGAATGGGGAAATGTAAGGACATCACGCGGCTGCTATCCGATGCGCTCGACCGCTCCCTGTCGACTGGCGAATGGCTCGCGATCCGCCTGCATCTGCCGACCTGCAGCGGGTGCCGGAACTATCGCAAACAGATCCGCCTGCTGCGGGTCGCCGCGCATGTGGCGAGCGGAGCGGCGAGCGTGGATGGAGCGGTGAGCGGCGGCGAGTGATTTGCCGCTTTGCAACACCGTAGTTCAGCGCTCGCCGATCGGCACGTCGCGATAGCGTTCGAAAAAGCGAGCATGCGATGCTTCATCGCTGTGCGCGCGTCAATACGCGGCCCAAATGGGTGAGGCTGTCGCGCGCGCCGTGCTCACGTCAACGCGCTCCACAGCACGAGCGTCAACGCGAGACCGACGACCGATACGATCGTCTGCAAGACCGACCACACCAGCACAGTCTGTTTAAGCTGGAGTCCGAAATATTCGCGGACCATCCAGAAGCCGGCGTCGTTCACATGGCAGAAGAACACCGAGCCGGCGTCGATCGCGAGCGCCATCAGCGAATTGTGCGTCGCGCCGAGGCCCGCGACGACCGGCGCGACGATGCCGGCCGTCGTCGTCGTGGCGACCGTCGCCGAGCCGGTGGCCTGACGCAGCGCGACGGCGAGCAACCAGGCGAGCAAGATCAGCGGCATATGCGCCCCGACCGCGATCTTGCCGATCGTCGCGCTGATGCCCGCTGCGACGAGCGCCTGCTTCAGGGCCGCCGCCCGCGCCGATCGTCAGCAACAGCGCGGCGATCGGCGGCAGGCTTTTGCGCAGAATGCCCCCGACGCGCTCGCGCGCCATGCCGCGCGACCAGCCGAGCGCGACCACCGCGAACAGCACGGTGAGGCCCAGCGCGATCAGCGGCTCGCCAAGAAAATTCAGCGTATCGAAGAGCAACGTTTCGGGCTCGAGCAGCAGCTTCGCGACCGTGCGGCCGAGCATCAGAATGACGGGCAGCAGGATCGTGATCAGAGAGATCGCGAAGCCCGGCGGCTCGAAGCCGTTCTGCTCGGCGGTGAACAGCTTGCCCATTTCTTCAGGCTCGACGACGTGCATGCGTTTCGACAGCCAGATGCCATACAGCAAACCGGCGAGGACCACCGCGGGAAGCGCCACGATCAGGCCGAGGCCCAACGTCAAGCCGAGATCGGCGTGCAACGCGCTCACCGCGATCAGCGGACCCGGATGCGGCGGCAGCAGCGCATGCAGCGTCGTCATACCGGCGAGCGCGGGAATCGCGATGCGCAGAATCGGCTGCTGCGCGCGACGCGCCATGACGAAGATGATCGGCACCATCATCACGAGGCCGACTTCGAAGAACAGCGGCAGGCCGATGAGCAGCGCGACGACGGCCATCATCCACGGCAGCGTGCGCGGGGTCGAGTGCGCGAGGATCGTCGACACGAGCCGGTCGGCGGCGCCCGATTCGGCCATCAACGCACCGAGCATCGCGCCGGCGCCTTTGCTGAACGCGCTCGCGACTGCTTCGAGCGGCAGGCCGGCCGTGAAGCCCGCCGCGAAGGTGCCGACCAGGATCGACAGGAACGGCGCGAGCTTGAGCATGCCGATGAAGATGATGATCGGTGCTAGTCCAAGCGCGCACGACAGGATCAGTTGGGTGTCGTGGGCGGCCCACGGTGTCAGTGTTGTCGTTACAGGCACGGCGGCTTTTTCCTCTCTTCGTTTGCAGTCGATCGATGCAGCCGCGAGCTGGTGGTCGCGGGCGCTTGTTTTGCCGGTCGATGGTAGCGGGAGGGGACAGGTTGGGCTTTGGGCAATGCTTCGCTACTGCCGCATGATTTGCTTATGCGAATTTATCGGTTCGTCCAGGCTCGCAGACGAATTATCGTCGGAGCCAATCGGACCATCTTTTGGCGTCCGTTAAATTCTTTTTCGACGAGTATTCTCATGTCCCGTGATTCGGTGCTGACGCGCCGTACGTTTCTGGCCGGCGTAGGCGCAACGCTGGCCGCCGCCGCGTTGCCGGTCTTCTCCGCCGCCGCATTTGCCGCCGATGAACATGCAAAAGAACTTCGCATCGGATATCAGAAAGCCGCGAGCACCCTGGTATTGCTGAAGGCGCACGGCACGCTCGAAAAGCGGCTTGCGCCACTCGGCATCACGGTCAAATGGACCGAGTTTCCGGCTGGGCCGCAATTGCTGGAAGGGCTGAACGTCGGCGCGATCGATTTCGGCTATGTGGGCGAAGCGCCGCCCGTGTTCGCGCAGGCCGCCGGTGCCAATTTCGTCTACACGGCGTATGAAATTCCGACGCCGCACGCCGAAGGCATCCTCGTGCATCCGGACGCGCCAATCAAAACCTTGGCCGATTTGAAGGGAAAGAAGATTGCGCTGAACAAGGGCTCGGATGTGCACTGGTTTCTCGTCGCCGCGTTGCAGAAGAACGGCGTGAAGTTCAGCGAGATCCAACCCGTGTATCTGCCGCCCGCCGATGCACGCGCGGCCTTCGAGCGCGGTGCGGTCGATGCGTGGGCGATCTGGGATCCGTTCCTCGAAGCCGCCAGGCGGCAAACGAACGCGCGGCAGCTCGCCGATGCCGAGGGTATCGTGAGTCACCACCAGTTCTTTCTGAGCGCGCGGCCCTTCGCGCAACAGAACGGCGACGTCCTTGCGATCGTGATCGATGATGTCGGCAAGGAAGGGGAGTGGGTGCGCGGCCATTACAGCGAGGCCGCCGCCCAACTCGCGCCAATTCAAGGGCTCGACGCGAGCGTGATCGAATCAGGCTTGCGGCATTACGCGCATATCTACAAGCCCGTCGACGCGAACGTGCTTGCGGAACAACAGCGCATCGCGGATACGTTCACCGAACTGCATCTGATCCCGACGAAGATCGTGACCAAGGATGCCGCGCTGTCCGGCAAAGCGTAGCGCAGCAGTTCGAGTCCGCATTGCCCACATCGTTTTACTTCGACGGTCGCGCGATCAGCCGAAAAGCGCGGCGACATTTTCCGGCGGGCGGCCGATGACAGCCCGTCCGTTTCTGACGACGATCGGTCGTTGCAACAGAATCGGATGCTTCGCCAATGCTTCATAGAGCTGGGCGTCCGTCAGCGCCGTGTCGGCAAGATTGAGCTCTTTATATTCAGCCTCGGTGTCGCGGATCATTTCGCGGACGGGACAGCCGAGTTGAGCATTGAGCTTCTCAAGCTCTGCGACGGTGAGTGGCTTCTTCAGATATTCGACGATTTCCGTCGCTTCGTTTGCGGAGTTGTAGGTGTTCGCGACGAGTTCGCAGGTGGTGCGAGATTTGGAGCAGCGCGGGTTGTGGTAGATGGTGATCATGGCTGGATTCGGGGCTTACGCCGTTGAAGGTTGCTGCGACGGTTAGAACGATTCGGGAATTTTAGCGGGTGACTTGATGACGTGGCGCGGGATGACTGCGCGGCATCCGCGTTGTTTGAACCATCGGCGAGGTGGGTCGGTTTATGCGCATAAACCGACGCTGCCTTCGAGGCGAGTGGGAATCGTTTAATACTGGCACCCTGAGTTCTAGTCGCACCTGAGATTTGCTCGCGCGGGCGCGATTCAAACGACAACCTATATCCCCCGCTGATGAGGCGCCGGATGCACGTTTGCCGCTTGCCGCCATGTCTGGGCAGAATCGGCGTCGGACGAATTCATGACGAATGGTCCCTCCGGGCCAATTGGCACGCGAACTTTATGCGCATAAAGTCTGGCACCTCTCACCCCTTTGGTCGCTCAGATGCGTGCGCTCCTTTTCTCTACACATCAGCCCGAAAACCGCGAACAGTCACCGACGACTGTGCACGCAGTGCGCGAGCACTCGTTACTTTCCCTTTGCCGCCGCCGGACAGCGATCAGCAACGCTTAAGCCCCAGTCCACGCTTGCCCTGATATCCCGCAAGACCCCGGACACGCGTCCGATGCCTCTTTATGCGCATAAACCCTTTGCCGAATGGCCAATTTCCGAACTGCGCTTACGCAAATCATTTGAAATCGCAATTCAACCAGGTAAAATCCATTTGCGTCTAAAAAGAGGAGGTGAAATTTGGCGGCAGAAATCATCGCGGTAACACAGCAGAAAGGCGGGGTCGGGAAGAGCACCATCGCGATGCATCTCGGCGCTGCATTTCACGAGAAAGGCAAACGCGTTCTCGTCGTCGACGCGGATGGCCAAAACACTCTGATTCACTGGGCCAGTGCTGCCTCCGACGGCGACATCGGTATTCCATTCGCCGTCGTCAACCTGTCCGAAGCAGGCAGCCAGATCCATCGCGAGATCAAGAAGTTCGTGGCTGACTACGACATCATCGTCGTCGACTGCCCGCCCTCCATCACCGAAAAAGTCTCGGGCGTCGTTCTGCTCGCGGCGAGCGTCGCGGTAATCCCAACTTCCTCGTCCCCAGCCGATTACTGGTCGAGCATCGGCCTCGTCAAGCTGGTCCAGCAAGCGCAGGTCATGAACGAAGACCTGCGAGCGGTGTTCCTGCTCAACAAGACTGAAGAGAAACGGATGCTGACGCGCGAACTGAAGCGCGCGCTCGAAGAACTCGGCTTCCCTCTCCTCAAGACCCAGATTCCCACGCGCGAAGCCTACAAGCAGGCAATGGCGTTAGGGCAAACGGTGCTTCAGATGAACGACCGCGGCGCGAAGCTCGCCGCGCTCGAAGTACGGGCGTGCGCCAACGAGATCGCCGCCTTGCTCCCGTGAATTTATGCGCATAAAGGACCCTGAATGAAACCGTCCCAGTTCGCCAAAGGCTTTCAAGCACGTCCTGACACGACCAGCAGCGAAAAGCGCACCGCGCTCGACCGGCTGAATGCGATCGACGGCCTGGTCAGAAACGAGGCGAAAACTCCCACGATCGCCGGGCGTCCGATTCCGGCCGTCTTGCCGTCGCGTCTGCAGGACGCGGAGATTCCTGATCCGGACAACGAATCGGCAGCCTACCGCGCTTGGAGGCTCGAGCACGGCTATCGTCCCGGCCAGATCATCGAACTGGCGCTCAAGACGATCAAGCCGAGCCCGTTCAATCCACGGTACTTCTATGTGAAGTCGTCGATTGCGGAGCTTGCCGTCAATCTGGCGAAGCAGGGGCAGCAGCAGGCGATTCACGTCATTCCCGACTATGACAACCCTGGCACCTACTTCGTCAGTGACGGCGGCAGACGGGTGCGTGCGCTGAAAGAAGCGAACAAGGAGTCGGTGAAAGCGATCGTCATCGATCTGCCGATCGGCATCCAGAGCTACAAGCTCGGTTACGACCTCAACGTGCAGCGCGACTCGCAGACGGTGTTCGACAACGCGGTCGTGTGGCGACGCTTTCTCGACGAGCGGCATTTCCAGAGCCAGAAGGAACTGGCCGAACATCTCGGCCTCGACGAATCGACGGTCGCAGTCGCGCTGTCCATCGCCAAACTCCCGGAAACCGTGATGCAGGAGATGGTCGCGCGCCCTGACCGCTTCGGCTCGAACATGGCGTATCAGGTGGGCCGCTACCATTCGGCTCGCGGCGCGGAGGCGACACTGCGACTGATCAACCGGATCCTTTCCGACGATCTGAGCACACGCCAGGTCGCCGACATCGTCAAAGGCCGAGCGACCTCGCAGGAAAGCGTCAAACCGGCGGGCCGGCAGCGCTACGCGCAACGTCTGGAAATCAAGCTTGGTGGTGTGTCGGTCGGCGATCTGAAGTCGTATGGGGACGACCGGCTCGAGTTGCGCCTGAAAGGCCTCACGCGTGAAAAGCGCGACGACATCCTGCGGCAGATCGAGAAGATGCTGAAGTAAGACGTGAGGGCGGTGCGCATGCACCGCAGCCTGGATTTCAAAGGCAGTTATCGACCCATCAGGCCGCGCGCGACTGGCTCAGCGTAAAGGCGAGCAGGTCGCCGTCGGTCGGTTCGCCCCAGGTCCTGCGCGCGAGCCAGTCGAAGAACGCCGTTTCGACGATCTTCGAGTCGAGCCCGCGACGCCGCCAGTCGTCGCGCATGTGCGTGCCGAGCCCCGGCAATTCATCTTCCTCGAACGACTGTCGCGCGATATCGCGCTCCGACTCGCCCTGTTCGTTGTACAACTCGTAGGCCTGCTTGCGACGGTAAGCCGAGTATTCACCGAGCAGACGCGCCTTCAGATCGTCGGCCGGCGACGCCGCGGCCTTGCTGGTGCCGCCACCCGCGGGCAGCGCCTCGACCGGCGGCGCATAGCCTTTCTTCAACGCATCCTTGAACAGCGCCGGCGCACTGCGCACCGGCGGCAGTGACGTGCTGCGCATACGCTGCTCGGTCATCTGCAGCGCCGCGCGGATCCGGTTCTCCTCGCTGTCCGCATAAAGCGTCTGCGCCTCCTTGAGCGGAATGCCGATCTTCACCATCCGGTCGACCAGCGTGCTGTCGAACACGTTCGGATGTTCGTCGAGCGCGAGCATCGGCTGCTTGCGCTCGGTCACGCGGAACTGGATTTCAGCGACGCGCCGACCCTCGCGATGCTCGATCAGCTCGACAAAAATGTTCGTGACCGCGTTGACCTCGGCGATGGCCGGGCGCAGGTAGTCGCGCTTGAAATACTTGTACTCGCGCTTCGCCTCGTCGCCGGCTTCAGTGTCCGGCGTGCCCGACAGAATCGGCCGCCACCATTCCCAGGTCTCGCGCATCGTCAGGTGGCTGGGGTTGGTCAGGTAGCGCACGCAGATCTCGTAGAGTGCGAGGCCCGCGCTGCTGCGCAGCTGGCTCTGGAACTGCAGACTCAGCCGCGCATACTGAACCGGATCGAGCAGTTTCTTCTTGATCTTCGGCGCAAACGAAAACTCGACCCAGACGCGACGCGTGGTCGGATCTTCGAGAATTTCCGCGTCCGCGATCAGCGTCGAAATACCCCATTTGCGGCCAGGCTTCTGACTCGACGTGCCGGTGCTCCACTCGACCTGCACCGACACCATGCGGCGCAGATGCTCCTTGACGAGCGCGGTGTCATTGGAATCGAACGCGGAATTGGCGACGATGTCGGACAGCAGCGCCCGATAGGTGTCGCCCGACTCATCCGCTTGCTGGGCCACTGCGAGTAACACGTTAAAAAGCTTGCGCGTGAGCAGCGTGATCTTGCCGCTCTTGGGCTGGATCGCGATCGCCTCGACGGCTTTGCGCAGCTCAGCCGAGCTCGGGCTGACAACATCGGTCTTTTTCGCGCGCTTCGTGGCCATGCGTCGAGGTGAGGAGGGGATTTCGCGAGAGCATACCGGCTGTGGTGATACGCGTCTATAGCGCCCATCTCACCATTGCCGGTGAAGCGAGTTTACGAAGCGCAACTCACCTCGAGCAACTCCCGAAAACCCTCACCTCGTGTGCGTGCCGCCAGGATCGGGCTCTCCTTGCCGGTCGCGGCGTCTGCGAATCCGGCTTGTTTCGCCGCGTGCGGCAACGGGGAGCATGTGATCCCGAATCTTCTCACCTCAAAAATTTTCGCGGATTTTTTCGAGAACCTCGTGTAAACGGATGGCGTCCGGGGCGGCTGATGACTTCGTCGTGCGGCCTCGCGATCGTTTCGTCGACCGTCGCGTGCTGCCGGCCGACGCACAGTCCCGGATCGATAGATGGAATGCCCGCACGGTATTGGGCCCGCAACGCGGCGCGGGCCAGCGACGGGCGCCCCGTCAGCCCTGTTGTCGGTGCATCAAGCTTCCTATCGCCGGGCGCGCCATTCGACTGCTTGGTACCTCCGCTGACAATTCAGCCCTCACTACCGAGAACCTGCCGGAGTTAATCACCTGTTTCGACTTCGAGCCTGGTCCGAAGCCGCCGAAAAAGGGGAGATTCAACCACAGGCAAATCCTCACCGCTCCAATGCTCCCGAAAAACCTCACCGTAGCACCGCAGAACGGCACAACACGACACGCGCTCATGCCGCGCCAGTACCGCATTTCCCCAATGCAACCTCCTGAAAAGCGTCACCTTTCACCTTTACGGAGGCCCCGGCGCCCCCTCCCAAAGAACTCCTGAAAACTCTCACCTTTGCTGGAGGACAGGAAAAAAATCAATGATTTCCGTGACTTGCGATAATCCCATCTAGCGCTCGAACCATCGGTGTTCCCGTAAAATCTCACCTTAAGCCAGTTTTTCGCACCGCAGCACTTTTCATTGCGTCCCCGCGGACCTCCCGAAAAGACTCACCTTTGCAATCAGAGACCAGGTATACCGACGCTCGCAAATTGCCATCCGCCGGGCATCTCCGGCCGATAGCCCGCGTTTCAGTCCCGAATCTCCTCACCTTAACGCGCAAAACCCTATCCAGACCTTCCCGAAAAGCCTCACCTTTGACGGAATCGCCGGCCAAATCGGCTCGCGGATCTAGCTGATCAGCCAGTTCCCCGAATCCCCTCACCTTTCCAATCGCCAGCGGTTCCCGCCGACCAGTCTTTCGGGCAATCGATGCGTCGAATTCCATCCTGGCTCCCGTAAAACCTCACCTCAGCAGTATCGATGCTCAAAAAGAAAGCAAAACTGGACCCCGCGCCCCGAAAAATCTCACCTTCGTTTTCCGTTTTCTCCCGCTACGGCTCACCAAAGCGGTTAACCACCCCAAAAAACCGGCAAAAAACCATGCTCGCGAGCCTCCCGAAAGCCCTCACCTTGCTCAGACCAAACCGAACAGACACTTTCGAGGGGTGTCGGGCGCTTCGCGGCCGCGAAGTCCCGCAAAACCTCACCTTTGCCCAAACCCCACGTATACGGCGGTTCCTGAACCCGCTCACGTTCCGTCCCGGAGCCGCTCACCGAGCTTCCCGAACCCCATCACTCGAGTTTCCCGCAGACCCTCACCAAGTCTCCCGCAAAGCTTCACCTTGCTGGCCTGAAAGCCCCGCCAGATAAGGGTTTGCCGAGTCGTTAACGTCTTTAACAAGGGTTCAAAGGTGTTTATTTTTATTACTCTCAAGCCTTACACCCGCGAGCCCCGTGAAACACAGGCCCACCACCCCGCGCCCATTGCCGATCAATCGTGAAACAGTGCGCGATCATGCGAAAATCAAATAAAATTCTTCTAATACAATGGCTTATTAGCTATTCTTCGTTTTGTTTCACGGAGAAAAACGGCAGGCGCGTGTTTACTATCGCAATTTGCACGCAAAAGCCTGTCGGTATACGCCAATCCGTTCGCCACCGATAAATCGGTAGCAAACACTACGTAAATTGTTATGATCCATCCAATTCGAGCCACATCGAGGTAAACATGAATCTGGATCAGGAGCGGCAAGCCATTCGCGACGAGCTTGAATCGATGCGTGCGCAGGGCGTGCGCCGCCAGGATCTGTCGCTGCATGCATGCAAACGGCTTTTTTTCGATCTCGGCATCCGGCCATCGATGGCGGCCGTGCGCGATCTCACGCAAACCGGCAGCGCGAGCGACATCCCGAAGGACATCGATCATTTCTGGGAGCGCATCCGCAGCGTGTCGCGGGTCAAGGTCGGAGCGGGCGCGATACCAAAGGCACTGGAAGATCGCGCCGGCGAACTGCTGGGCGCGCTATTCGAAGAAGCGGTCGTGCAGGCCAAAGCGTCGCTCGATGGCGAACGCGAAGAGATCCGCGCGCAGATCAGCGCCGCCGATCTACGCGTACGCGAGGCGGAAATTCGTCGGGATGCGGCCGACGACGCCATCAGGCGCAGCGAAGCGCGCGCCGAAGCCGCGTGGGAGCGGGTTCGCGCACTTGAAACCCAGTTATCGAGCGCGACTACGCACGGCAGCGTTCACCTCGAAGGCATGCAGGCAACCACGCGCCGGCTCGACCAGGAGAACGAGGCGCTGCGGCAACGGCTCGAAAACGAACAGACTGCCAATGCTGCGTTGCGGGACCGGATCGACGCGTTGCACGTCGAATTGCGGCAAAGCACGGAGCACTATGCACAGCAGATCAAGGATGCGGTGGCCGAAGCCGAGCGGCGCGTCAAGCCGATGCTGGTCGAACTCGACTCGCTGCGTAGCATGGCCGCGACGTATCAGTCCGGCGTGCGTGATGCGAGCCGCAAGGAATTCGAGTTCATTCAGCAGATTGCCGCCGCCAAGGCGCGCGCCGATCGGCTCGACGCGCAGCTGCGCGAGCAGTCGGACGAAGTCGACGCGCTGACGAAAGAAGTCGCCACCCTGCGTGGCCAGCAGGGCATCGATCCGGCCATCGCGGTACTGCTGTGCTCGCTGGTTACTGAGGGGCGGCTCACGAGCAAAGAGTTGAGCATGATCGGCACCGCGGCTGACGGCCACGTGACGCTGCCCGCGAGATGCCCGAAATGCGAGGAAGGTGAGCCGGAGCTGTCGCAGGTCGATCACCGTTTCGAACTGTTGTGCCCGGAATGCGAGCACTCTTCCGGCCTCGGCGAATCGAGGCTCGCGGCGGTGAACCAGTTCCTGTCGAACGATGGCGCCACCGCGCCGTCGTCCCGCTCCGTCCACGCGATACGTTAACCAGAGGCGCAGAGGCGGCCAATCCAACGGGAAAAACGTCAAAGGTGAGGAAATTCGGGACCGCAACGGTGAGGTTCTTCAGGGTTCGCCGGCTCCCGTTTCCCTCGTCAAACGCCCGTCACGGCGGGGCTCGGCCAACGGTGCCGCAGCAGGATCCGGCTCCTCTGTCGCGGGCGAATCCTGCTGATCAATCCAGGTTTGCCACGCGCGATATAGCCGGTTCGCGGACACCGCCTGCACGAAGCCGAGCCATTGACCGACCTGTTCGGCCTCTACCTCGCTTTCGAAAAGCTCCGCCGCAAACGTGTTGCGCAAGGTCTGCGGACTCGCGCGCGATTGGCGCGACGTGGCAATCCCCGCTGCATCGACGAGCGCATCCACCGCGCGCAGCATCGTGGCCTTATGCATCGGCCTGCCCGACGGCGACGCGGGAAACACAAGCTTGCCGGCCAGCTGCGTCAGCCGGCGTTCGGCTAGCCAGGCGTCGAGAATCGCCGTTGCGAACGGCGCGAGTCGCGTGCGCCGCGTCAGCACTGGATTCGCGGACTCGATCGTGACCCACGGCGAGCCCTCTCTCACGCAACTAACCGTAAGCGCTCCCGCTTCGCCCGTCTTCAGTCCTGCGCCCAGAAACACCGCGATCAATGCGCGATCGCGTCGCTCTCTCCAGCGCTGCGCGGTCGACAACGCCGGCAACGGCGCGAACAGCCGCGCGATCAACGCAGTGCGTTCCGCATGCGTGAGAAACCCGGTCGGCTCATTGTCGCGCGCATTGCGCCACGCGGCTTCCCCGTCCTGAGCGATGAAACGAGCCGGATTGGTCGACGCCGATTCGATCTCGCGCACGTGATCGAGCACGCGCTCGATAAGCCGCAAATAGCGGATCCGCTGCGTTCTGCGAATCTCGAGGCTGGCGACGAATTCGGCGATCGCGGGCGTGTCGACCGTCGCGAGGCTTTGTTGCCGCGCGCCGAGCCAATCGAGAAACTGCCCCCACTGCGCCTGATAGACCAACGCCGAAGAGCGACGGAAGTGCTGCTTCGCGAGCCACGCATCGAACGCGACCTGCGGGTCGCGACGCCAGTCTTCGCGTTGCTGATCGAACAGATCGGTAGAGGGCGCGGGACGGGGAACGGGGTCGGACAGATGAGGAGGTGACATGGGCAATCCTTCCGTTAGTTGCACCGTTTGGTCCGCGTATTGTAGGCGCTGAGCGCCGCAAGGCCGACCGCGAGGAATGGAAGAGGATTCGAGCCATCCCGACGTGGTGCCGCCATTAGCCGCCCCACGCCCGGGCGCGCTTTAAGGGCGCATCGGCCGGCCGTGGCAGCGCCGCCCGGCGCGCCGCTTGCCGCGCCGCTTCTTCGTACGCATTGACGGCAAACGCAAAAACGGCTGGCAATGCGTTGGAGGTGCCGAAATCCACGCCGTCATCGGTTTCTGGATAAGGCAGATCGGACGGGCGCTGGAACAGCCCGAGCATCAGCGCGTCGTGCCGGCTGGCAAAACCGAGATCGGCCAGCGCCTCGGCTTCGATGGCATGGAGCAGACGCCACGTGAGCGGCACCTGCCTGACGATGTAGCGCGCGGCGATGCTGCGCACGATATGTTCGAGATCGCGCGCGGCGGTCTGGAAGCGCAGCGCGGCGAGAGTTTGATCGGTAGGGTCGGCTTTCAGGTTGTTCATTCTCGGCTCCAATCGACACCCGATACTGTACAAACATACAGTACCAGGCGCAACCTGGCCGAACGGCCTAACCGTGAATCACGACCAGCAGCGCTTTCGCCTCGCTCTTGCCGACGTTGCGGATCGCATGCGGAACATCCGCGACGTAGCGCGCGGTGTCCGCGACCTTGAGCCGCTTCGTCGCGCCGGCCGCCTCGATTTCGATCGAGCCGTGCAGCACGGTCAGATGCTCGCGCGTGCCTGGCTCGTGCGCGTTCGACACGAGAGCCCCGCCTGGCTGCAGCGTCAACTCGTACCACTCGAACTTGCCGGCCAGCTCGATCGGTCCCCACACACGCAACTGGTATTTCGCTTCGTGACCGCTTAGCGTAGGAATATCGCGCGGTCCGGAAACGGCAATTGCCTCAGGCGACTTCGGCGGCGCAAACAGCGAATCGAGACTTACGCCGAGCGCATTGGTCAGCCGCCATGCAACCGCGATCGTCGGATTGGCCTTGTCGCGCTCGATTTCCGAGAGCATCGATTTCGACACGCCGGCCGCGCGCGACAGATCATCGAGCGTCATGCGCCGCTCGGCGCGCAGCCGTTGAATCTGTTCGCCGACGCGCGGCGGCGCCGCAATCGCCGCGCTCGGCGGTAATGCCGCGCTGGCGGAGGTGGGCGCCGCATTGGACGCGGTGCGGCGTGTACCCGAACTTGCCATTTCCTGACCCATCGTTTAGAGTTGTTCGATATACCGGATTTTAGTTCGGAAAAACGAAAATATCCGATAAAGCTGACAACCGACTATAACAGGCCGCCCTTCCCGCGCGCATGCGAATGCGGGCGCCATCTCTCTCAGGAGTCCCGTTCATGCGTGACCAATACCTTGCCCATTTGCGCGGCACCCTCGACCAGATCCGCGCCGACGGCTTCTACAAGAGCGAGCGCGTGATCGCGAGTCCGCAGTCGGCTGACGTGCGTCTTGCCGACGGCAGCGACGTGCTGAACTTCTGCGCAAACAACTATCTCGGTCTCGCCGACGACACGCGGCTGATCGAAGCCGCCAAGCAAGGCCTCGACAGCGACGGCTTCGGGATGGCGTCGGTGCGCTTCATCTGCGGCACGCAAACCGTGCACAAGCAACTCGAAGCGGCGCTCGCCGCGTTCCTGCAAACCGACGACTGCATTCTCTACTCGAGCTGCTTCGACGCGAACGGCGGCCTGTTCGAAACGCTGCTCGACGAAAACGACGCGATCATCAGCGACGAGCTGAATCACGCGAGCATCATCGACGGTGTGCGGCTGTCCAAGGCGAAGCGTTTTCGCTACAGGAACAACGACCTCGGCGAACTCGAAGCGCGCCTGCAGGAAGCCGATGCGGCGGGCGCGCGCTTCAAACTGATCGCGACCGACGGCGTGTTCTCGATGGACGGCATCATCGCGAACCTCGCCGGCATCTGCGATCTGGCCGACAGGTACGGCGCATTGGTGATGGTCGACGACTCGCACGCCGTCGGCTTCATCGGTGAACACGGTCGCGGCACGCCCGAGCATTGCGCAGTGATGGCGCGCGTCGACATCATTACTGGCACGCTCGGCAAGGCGCTCGGCGGCGCATCGGGCGGCTACGTCGCGGCGCGCAAGGAAGTCGTCGAACTGTTGCGGCAGCGCTCCCGCCCGTATCTGTTCTCGAACACGCTGACGCCGAGCATCGCGGCGGCGTCGCTGAAGGTACTCGAATTGCTCGCCAGCGATGAAGGGGCGCTGCTGCGCGCACGCGTGCGCGAAAACGGCGCGCATTTCCGCCGCGCGATGAGCGCGCTCGGCTTCACGCTCGTGCCGGGCGAACATCCGATCATTCCGGTGATGCTCGGCGACGCGCAACTCGCGGGAAAGATGGCCGATGCGCTGCTGAAGCAAGGCGTCTACGTGATTGGTTTTTCGTTCCCGGTGGTGCCGCGTGGCCGCGCGCGCATCCGCACGCAGATGAGCGCCGCGCACACGCCGGAGCAGATCGACCGTGCCGTCGAGGCGTTCGCGCGCGTCGGCCGCGAGCTCGGCGTCATCACCACGTGATCGCCGCGTGATTCGAATGGAGAAGCAGATGAAAGCATTGGCAAAACTCGAACGCGGACCGGGCCTCACGCTGACCGACGTGAAGAAGCCCGAAGTCGGTCATAACGACGTGATGATCCGCATCAAGCGCACCGCGATTTGCGGCACCGACATTCATATCTGGAAGTGGGACGACTGGGCGCAGAAGACGATTCCGGTGCCGATGCACGTCGGCCATGAATACGTCGGCGAAATCGTCGAGATGGGGCAGGAAGTGCGCGGCTTTGCGATCGGCGATCGGGTGTCGGGCGAAGGACACATCACCTGCGGCTTCTGCCGCAACTGTCGCGCGGGCCGCCGCCATCTGTGCCGCAACACGATCGGCGTCGGCGTGAATCGCGAGGGCGCGTTCGCCGAATACCTGGTGATTCCGGCCTTCAACGCGTTCAAGATCCCGCCTGAAATCTCCGACGATCTCGCCGCGATCTTCGATCCGTTCGGCAACGCGACGCATACGGCGCTGTCGTTCAACCTCGTCGGCGAAGACGTGCTGATTACCGGCGCCGGGCCGATCGGCATCATGGCGGTCGCGATCGCCAGGCACGTCGGCGCGCGCAACGTGGTGATCACCGACGTCAACGACTATCGCCTCGAACTCGCGCGCAAGATGGGCGCGACGCGCGCGGTGAACGTGTCGCGCGAATCGTTGCGCCACGTGATGCACGATCTGCACATGACCGAGGGCTTCGACGTCGGACTCGAAATGTCGGGCGTGCCGAGTGCTTTTACGGGCATGCTCGAAGCGATGAACCACGGCGGCAAGATCGCGCTGCTCGGCATTCCACCCGCGCAAACCGCGATCGACTGGACCCAGGTGATCTTCAAAGGCCTTGAAATCAAGGGCATTTATGGGCGCGAGATGTTCGAGACCTGGTACAAGATGGTGGCGATGCTGCAAAGCGGCCTCGATCTGTCGCCGATCCTCACCCACCATTTCAAGGTCGACGACTATCAGGAAGCCTTCGCGACGATGCTCTCCGGCGAAAGCGGCAAGGTGATTCTCGACTGGACCTCTGCCTGAGTCGGCACCTCACCGTCTGAACGCTGACGCCCGCAGCGCGCTTACGCGCCTGCGGGCGTTTTCACGAACTCGGCCTGGATGCGCACGTGAATATCGTCGCCGACGGCCGGATACCAGGTAGACAGACCGAACTTCGCGCGGCTGAAATGACCGTCCGCGGAAAAGCCGAGCGTGTCTTTCTTCGTTAGCGGATCGGGCGCGAAGCCGTTGAACGTGACGTCGAGCGTGACCGGCTGCGTGACGCCGCGGATCGTCAGATCGCCGCTCAGCGTGCCGCGCGCTTCGCCGGTGTGCTCGAAACGCGTGCTCGCGAAGCGGATCTGCGGATAGCGCGCGACGTCGAGCATGCTGTCGCTTTTCACCATCTTGTCGAGCAGCGGCACGTTCGTGTCGATGCTCGCGGCGTCGATCGCGACCGACGCCGTGCTGCGCTCGAGGCCGCCGTCGTTCCAGTCGAGCTCCCCCTGCTTGCGATCGAAACGCATCGTAAAGCGCGTGTATTTGAAGTGATCGATATCGAACGTGATGCTCGTATGGTCCTGATCGATGTCGTAGCGTCCGGGCGGCACGCGCGCCTCGTTCTGACTGACCGAATGCGTGAGCACCTGGATCGGCGTGCAGGCCACCGCGCCCAGCAGCGTTGCGCCGAGCAGCGCGCGCATCCACGCGGTGCGAACGGAGGATGGTTTCATCGAAGCGATTCCGGTTGAGCGGTGATCAAGCGATCTCCATCACGATAGCAGCAAGCGCACCCACAGCGCCGCAGCTCGAAGAAAAACTTGACGAGGGAGAATGATCGTTCTACCTTTTCGTCGATGACACACGAAACGATTCCGACCGATCCAAATGACGCGGCCCAGTGCGGCACGGCGCGCGAGCGGCTGCTCGATGCCGCCGAGGCGCTCATCTACGCCGGCGGCATCCATGCAACCGGCGTCGATGCGATCGTGCGGCAGTCCGGCACCGCGCGCAAAAGCTTTTACACGCATTTCGAGTCGAAAGATGCGCTAATCGCGGCCGCGCTCGAACGGCGCGACGAGCGCTGGATGAACTGGTTTATCGCCGGCACGCAACGGCGCGGCAAGGGCGCGCGCAGACGCCTGCTCGGCATGTTCGACGTGCTGCGCGAGTGGTTCGCAGCGGCGGATTTTCATGGCTGCGCGTTTCTGAACGCGGCCGGCGAAATCGAATCCGCCGACGATCCGATCCGCGTCGTCGCGCGCAAACACAAGGCACGGCTGCTCGGTTTCGTGCGTGCCGAATGCGTCGCGTTCGTAGCGGAAGCGCAAATCGATGCGCGTCGCGCGGCGCCGCTCGCGCGGCAATGGCTCGTGCTGCTCGACGGCGCGATCGCGGTGGCGCTCGTGAGCGGCGAAGCCGATGCGGCGCTCGACGCGCAGGCGGTTGGCAAGACCTTGCTCGATGCGGCAGCGAAACCCGCCGCAACCAAACGGCCGCCATCGCGGCGCACCATCACCTGACCGAGGAACCATCATGGCCGATACGATCGAAGCCCGCCCGCCGCTGCCGCCATTCACTCGCGATACCGCGATCCAGAAAGTGCGCGCCGCGGAAGATGCGTGGAACACCCGCGAACCCGAGCGCGTATCGCTCGCGTACACGACGGATAGCGTGTGGCGCAACCGCGCCGAATTCGTGCATGGCCGCGCGGAGATCGTCGGCTTTCTGCGCCGCAAGTGGGCGAAGGAGCTCGACTATCGGCTGATCAAGGAACTGTGGGCGTTCACCGACAACCGCATCGCGGTGCGCTTCGCGTACGAATGGCACGACGATTCGAACAACTGGTTCCGCTCGTATGGCAACGAGAACTGGGAGTTCAACGAGCATGGTCTGATGGCGCATCGTCACGCAAGCATCAATGACCTGCCGATCCGCGAAGCCGACCGCTTGTATCGCTGGCCGCTCGGCCGGCGGCCCGACGATCACCCCAGCCTGTCCGATCTCGGTCTGTAGACGTTCCCACCACATTCATCGCCGGCGGCGCACCCGATGCGCGCCGCGAACTTCTTCACCGCTTGTTCATCACGGCGCCATCGGTTCTCCGTTATGGTGGCGGTTCCGGCTGCGGGGGCACGTCGCGTGCCCGGCCGGCCGAGCGAGCGAGTCCTCGACATCGACAGCACGGCTTCAGGTACAGTGCGCGACGGGCGGCACGCGGATCGCCAGAACACCATGACACCGGCGCTCGACCGGTGACGGAGAAGAAATGCACTTCAGGCAGATGAACAAGAATATCCGGCGCGCCGCGGTGGCGCTTTTCGCCAGCTTCGCGGCGCTCCCCGCGGCGCACGCGCGCAACTGGTGTGACGGCGGTGTATGGGTCGACGCGATGCTCGGCTCGTATCACATCAACCCCGATCCCGATACGCACTTCGAGCAGTTCAATCCCGGGCTTGGCGTCGAATGCTGGCTGAACAACCAGTGGGCGCTGACGGCCGGCGGCTTTCGCAACTCGCTGCGTCGGCCGTCCTACTACGGCGGCGGCGTGTGGGCGCCGGAGTTCGCGCATTGGGGAATCGTGCGGATCGCGGCGATCGGCGGGATCATCTCCGGCTATAACTACGGCAACTGGGGGCTTGGCAGCAATCACACGATCGGCCCGGTGGTCGCGCCGATCGTGATGCTCGAATACAAGCGCGTCGGCGCGAACTTCATCGTCATTCCGCCGATCCCATCGGACAATCTGCCCTTTACGATTGGTTTTCAGCTGAAGGTAAAGTTCTGACGGAGCCGTAAGCAACGTGGGCGATCGCCCCCAGGTGAGGTTTTTCGGGAGCCAAAGGCTTCCGTTCTACCCGGATTGAGCAATTGCCGCGAGCGCGAGGTCTCGAATGCGGGGCCGACCTCCTGGAACTCCTCACCATGGCGCACAAAGCGTCGTTCTCTCGACTCCTGGAAATCCTCACCATCCTGGAAGACCTCACCTCAACAGGCTCGCTTCAACTTTTAGCCCTGCATTCCAGCGTGTTTTTCGCGCACTGGACGCCGACGCGCTCCGCGCTCGCTGGTCCGAAACGCAATCGTTCACCGCAACGCTGAAGCCAGCGAAGCACGCGCTGCGCGCTTCGATGCACCTCATCCCCATCGCCGTTCCGACGCACACCGCGTGAGCCGTTGCGCATCCTGCCCACCGCTCCCGTAAACCCTCACCGTAGTGCCACCTCCTGGAACTCCTCACCATTCGCGCGTCGCTCGATCCGGGCGTCGCCCATGCACGCCATTCATATCGACCATTTTTGGCCCGAATTTGACCGCGTTCATCGCCGCTCATATCGTGCAGCCATGTCGTCCGGATGTGATTCGCCCCGCTGCGTAGAGCCATCGTCATGCGGGAACCTCAATCTTCGTTCTCCCTGAGCCATGAACTCTGACGCCGTGAATTCCGATCTGAGCGCCCCGCTCGCATCACGCCGATCCGCCGCCGCGACGAGCGGCGTACGACGCGCGGTCACGACCGCCGTGCTGGGTCAAATCCTCGAATGGTATGACTTCTTCCTGTATGGAACGGCCGCCGCGCTGGTGTTCGGCAAGCTGTTCTTCCCCGTCGGCAGCGATCCGCTCACCGGCACCATCGCCGCGTTCGGCGGCTTCACGGTCGGCTTCATCGCGCGGCCGATCGGCGGTGTGCTGTGCGGACATCTCGGTGACCGCTACGGGCGCAAGCTCGTGACGATGCTGACGCTGTTCGCGATGGGCACGGCGACTATGTTGATGGGCGTGCTGCCCACCTACCAGCAGATCGGCCTCGCCGCGCCGGCGCTGCTCGTGTGTCTGCGCATCGTGCAGGGGCTCGCCGCGGGCGGCGAATGGAGCGGCAGCATCCTGCTGATCCATGAGAACGCGCCGCAATCGAAGCGCGGCGCGCTCGCCGCATGGAGTCCGTGCGGCGCGGCGCTCGGCTTCGTGCTGTCGACCGGTGCGTTCCTGCTGGTGCAGAACCTGTCGTCTGCCGATTTCCTGAGCTGGGGCTGGCGCATTCCGTTCCTCTGCAGCGCCGCACTCGTCGCACTGGGTTTGTGGATGCGCCGCTCGGTCGGCGAAAGCGCCGCGTTCGCTCGAGCGAAGGCAACGCGTCGCGACACCCGCATGCCGGTGATCGAAGTGTTGCGGCAATGTCCTCGCGAAGTGCTGACGATCTTCGGTTTGCGCTTCGGCGAAGGCGGTGCGTCGTACATCTTCTTCGCGTTCTCGATCGCGTATGGCCAGTTCCTCGGCATCAAATCGAGCTGGATCCTCGGCGGCCTGACTCTTTCGATGCTGCTGATGATTCCGTTCTCGCTGTTCTTCGGCTACCTGACCGACAAGGTCGGACGCAAGCCCGTGTATCTCGCCGGCGCGATTGCGTTGGTGCTCGTCGCATGGCCGTACTTTGCGCTGCTCGGCTCCGGCGAATACTGGAAAGTGATCACGGCCCTCGTGCTGGCGAACAGCCTCACGCTCGGCATCCTCGAAGGCGCGCAGCCCGCGTTCATCAGCGAACTGTTGCCGGTACATCTGCGCTTCTCAGGGCTTGGCATCGGGCGCGAAATCTCCTCGGTGCTCGGCGGCGGCCTGTCGCCGATGATCGCCGCGGCGCTGCTCGCGCACTATCGCAGCGCGACGCCGGTCGCTCTGTATCTCGGCGTGCTCGGTCTGATCACCGTGATCGCGACCCTGCTCGCCCGGGAGACCTATCCGAAAGCGATGCGCATCGAAGCGCATCAGGAAACCGAATGACATCGTTCACATCACCGAATCAAGAGGTAACGCGCATGCACGCCGTTCATACCGCCAGCGCCCGCGCTTGCACCGCCGACGCACCCATCATCGACACGCAGGAGGACTACCCCGAATACACGGGCCCGCTGTCGCTCGATGACCTGATCACCGAAGTCGAGCGTCGCCGCGACGAGTTCGATGCGGTTTCACACGTCCCGCGCGACATGATCGCGAAGATGAAGCGCGCGGGCATCTTCCGCGCGAGCACGCCGAAACGCTTCGGCGGCGACGCGCTGCCGCCGCCACAGTTTCTGGCGATGCTCGAACGCATCGCGATCGCCGATGGTTCGACCGCATGGGTCGCGGCCTTTGGCTCCGCGAACACGTATCTTGCGTCGCTGCCGGTCGAGACTCAGGCCCGCATCTACGCGTCCGGTCCGGACCAGGTTTTCGCGGGCGGCCTGTATCCCCTGCAACCGGCCGAGCGTGCGCCCGGCGGCTACGTCGTGTCGGGTCAATGGCGTTTCGCGAGCGGCTGCAAGGGCGCGGACTGGATCGGCGTCGGCATCGGTGGCGCGCCGGGCAAGGTCGGCGACACGAACGCGGGCAAGCCGTTCACGGCCGTGTTTCCGGCGAGCGAAGTGGAGATCGTCGACAACTGGAACGTGGTCGGCATGCAAGGCACCGGGAGCCACGATTTGCGCCTGAAAAACAAGTTCGTCGACGAGCAATGGACCTTCGTGCGCGGCGGTGCGCCGCTGATCGACGAGCCGCTCTACCGCTACCCCGCCGTCGCATATCAGGCACAGGTGCATGCGGCTGTGAACCTCGGGCTCGCGCGCGCGGCGCTCGACCTGCTGGCCGGTATGTCCGGCGTAACCAGAACGACGACCGGCGCGCCGCGTCTTGCCGACCGCGCGTACTATCGCTCGGGTCTCGCGCAGGCGGAAGCGAATCTGCGCAGCGCGCGCGCGTTCTTCTTCGAGTCGGCGCAAACTTCGTGGCGCACGGTCATGGCGGGCGACCCCGTGTCGCCCAGCGAGGCCAATCTGCTGCGGCTCTCTGCGACGCATGCCGCGCATACGTGCGCCGAGGTGGTCATGCAGGCGTACAAGATGGCTGGCATCGGCGCGATCTATCGCGAGAGCCGCATGCAGCGGATGGTGCGCGATTCGATCGTCGTCACGCAGCACGCGTTTCTCGGCGAAGGCACCTACGACGCGTCGGGCGCGCTGTTCGTCGGCATACCGCCGGTCACGCCCTATCCCTGAGCGACGTAGGAGCGACTGTCATGACGCACGACGAAACGCGCACGCACTTCCGCGACGCGATGGCTTGCCTCGGCGCGGCCGTCAACATCATCACGACCGATGGTCCGCGCGGGCGCTGCGGCATCACCGCGAGCGCGGTCTGTTCGGTGACCGATACGCCACCGACCATGCTGGTGTGCATCAATCAATCGAGCTATGTGCATGACGTGATGCACGAAAACGCGAACCTGTGCATCAACATCCTTGGCGCGCACTGCCAGGACCTGGCGCGCGTGTTCGCGGGCATGACGGGTTGCTCGATGGACGCGCGTTTCGATCAATGCGCGTGGCAGCCGGGAACGCTCGGCGCTCCGGTGCTTGGCGACGCGCTCGCGAGCCTCGAAGGACAGATCGTCGACAGCAAGACGGTGGGCTCGCACTCGGTGATGTTCGTGCGGATCGAGCGGATCGCCACGCGCGATGACGGCGATGGCCTCGTCTACTTCGGCAGGCAGTTCCACCGGCTTGCGCGTGCCGGTGTCGCGGCTTGCGAGGCGGCATGACGATGCAGGTCTGTCTCTTTCTGATCGGCACGAGCGACGCGCGGCAATCGCTCACGGACCCGCGCGCGCTGCTGCGGGCCGCCACGCAAGTCGCGGGGCTGCGCAAGCTGATCGTGCACGAGCCGATCGCGGGACAGGTCGATGCGCGTATCGCGCCGGCGGCCGATGCGCCGTCTTGCGTGCTGCAGTGGTACTTCGACGAACTCGAGCCGCTCGAAGCCGCGCTCGAACCTGACGGCGCGATCGCGCACGCGTTGCATTCGGCCGCGCGCGCCGAATTCAGCCCGCAAAGCTTCTCGCAGCAGGTGATGGCCGTGCGCATCTTCGCGCCACCGCAGGCTGCGTCGGTCGAAGACAACGCGCAACGCTGCACCTATCTGGTCGCATACGAAGGCGTCGCGCAAGACTTCAACGCGTGGCTTACGCACTATCTGGCGCATCATCCGCCGTTGATGCTGCAATTGCCCGCGCTGCGCGAAATGGAGATCTACACGCGCATCGACAGCCGCAGCGGTTTGCCGTTTGCGCGCGCGAGCGCGATGCAACGCAACAAGGTCGTGTTCGACGATGCGAGCGCGCTCACCGATGCGCTCGCGTCGCCGGTGCGCGATGCGATGCGCCGCGACTTCCACGCGCTGCCGCCGTACAGCGGGGCGACGCCGCATTTTGCAATGCGCAGCATCTACGGTAACCTCGCCGCATATTGACCGGCGCGTCGCGCGGCCAGCGACATGCCTTAGTTTGCGAGAGCTGCGCATGAACAAGCTGAATCCCGGCATCGCCGATCTGAATCTTCTGCGCGTGTTCCTCGCGATCTGGGACCTGCGCAGTCTGACGGCGGCCGGCGATCGGCTCGGTCTCACGCAACCGGCGGTCAGTCATGCGCTGCGCCGTCTGCGCACTCTGTTCGAAGACCCGCTGTTTTCGCGCACGCCCAATGGCATGGTCCCCACCGATGCCGCGTACCGCCTCTATCCGCCGCTCGCGCAAGCGTTCGCGATCATCAACGAAGCCGTGCAGCAGCTGGCGAAGTTCGAGCCGTCGACCGCGCGACGGGTGTTTCGCGTGTCGATGTCGGACATGTCGGAGTTCTACTTCTTGCCCCCGCTCGCCGCGCTGCTCGATCGCGAAGCGCGCGGCATCCGCATCGAGGTTGCCAATGTGCCGGTCGAGTCGGTCAGCGCGGCGATGCGCGCCGGCGAAGTCGATCTCGCGCTCGGCTATGTGCCGGGTCTCGACGCGGGCTGCGTGAGCCGGACGCTGTTCGTCGACGAGCACGTGTGCGTGGTGCGCGCCGGTCATCCGCTGCGCAAGACGAGGCCGAGCCGCGAAGATCTGACCGCGCTACGCTACGTGTACGCGAGCACCAATGCGACCGGGCATCGGATGGTCGAGCAATGGCTCGACGAGCTGAACCTGAAGCGCGAGGTCGTGCTGCGGCTGCCGCATTTCGTCGTCGCGCCCGAGATCGTGATGAATACCGATCTTGCCGTGATCTTTCCGAAAAGCATCGCGAAGCGCTTCAACCGCGGCAAGGCGTTCCGGATTCTGCCGCTGCCGTTTCCGCTGCCGCCGATCGAAATTCAGGTGCACTCCCACTCGCAGTTCGCGGCGGACCCCGGCATCGCGTGGCTGCGCGAGACTATCCATACGATGTTTCATCAGCCGGCACGCTGAGCGCCCGTGAGCTTGCCCGCGGGTGCCCGGGCACGCCGGGCATATTAGCTGCACTGATACCCGCCCTGCTTTTCGGCTAATTTGACGCCACTATCTGTCGCCTCGACACTGCGTATCGTGCGAAGCCTTTTCTGAAAGGCCGCCATCTCCCCAATTCAAATGCGAGCAGACATGTCCTCCGTTCAATCCCCGATCGCGGCCGGGCGCGCCACAGCAGAGTCGGATCGCGCACTCAGGAAAATCATCATTGCGTCGGTGGCCGGCAACGCGATGGAGTGGTACGACTTTTTCGTGTACGGCACCGCGGCTGCGCTCGTGCTCGGGCAACTGTTCTTTCCCGCGCACGCGGACCCGTTGATCGGCACGATCGGGGCGTTTGCCGCGTTTGCGATCGGCTTCGTCGCGCGTCCGCTGGGCGGCATCGTGTTCGGGCATATCGGCGACCGCTATGGACGCCGCGCGTCGCTCGTCTGGACGCTGCTGATCATGGGCTTTGCGACCTTCGGCATCGGGCTGTTGCCGACCTATGAGCACGTCGGTCTGGCCGCCCCCGCGGCGCTCGCGGGCTTGCGCTTGCTGCAAGGCATCGCATCAGGTGGCGAATGGGGCGGCGGCGTGCTGATGATCAGCGAGAACGCTCCGCCCGAAAAACGCGGCTATTTCGCGGCGTGGAGTCAGCTCGGCGTGGGCGGCGGCTTCGTGCTGTCGGCGGGCGCGTTCCTCGCGGTGCAAGCGCTGCCGCACGATCAGTTCATGTCATGGGGATGGCGTCTGCCGTTTCTCGCGAGCATCGTGATTTTCGCGCTCGGCGTGTACATCCGTCACAACCTGCCGGAGAGCCGCGACTTCGAGAACGCGGAGAAAGCCGGCAAGACCGCGCGTATGCCGGTGCTCGAAGCGATCAAGCGTCACCCGAAAGAGATCCTGATGGCGATGGGTCTGCGGGTCGCGGAAAACGGCGGCGCCTATATCTTTCTCGCGTTCTCGCTCGTGTACGGCAAGTTCGTCGGCATTTCGAATTCGGTGATGCTGACCGGCGTGATGCTCGCGATGGTCGTCGAAATGGGCGCGATGCTCGCGTGGGGCAAGCTGTCGGACCGCATCGGGCGCAAGCCGGTGTATATGATCGGCGCGGTGTCGCTCGTGGTGATGGCGTTTCCGTTCTTCTGGCTGCTCAACACGCAGTCCACGCCGCTGATCTGGCTCGCGCTTTTGCTCGGCACGGCCGTCTGCCACGGCGCGATGATCGGCACGCTGCCCGCGCTCGTCGGCGAACTGTTCAGCACCGAAGTCCGCTATTCCGGCGTGGCGCTCGGTCACGAAGTCGCGTCGATCTTCGCGGGCGGCCTGTCGCCGCTGATCGCGACCGCGCTGCTCGCGCACTATCAGGCCTACTGGCCGGTTGCCGTGTTCCTGATCGTGCTCGGTCTCATCACAGTCGTCACGCTGAAGTTCACGCACGAAACGCATCAGCCGTAATGCTTCGCCTGCCTGGCGTGCAAGCCTTCGTGCGGTGACGTGTATCGCGCGAAGGCTTCGCTTTGGCCCGCGCAGTCTGAGGTAAAGGAGTGCGGTAACATGGCACTCCCCCAAGACCCGGTCCTCATGTCAGCGCATGAAAGTCGACACCACCACCGTTCGTCTCGTCGTCGCGATGGTCGAAGAGGGCAGCATCTCGCGGGCGGCCAACCGGCTGGGGCTCGCGGTGGCGGCGGCGTCGCGGCGCGTGTCGGATCTCGAGGAGCAACTCGGCACGAAGCTCTTCAGGCGCGTACCGCACGGCGTGGAAATGACCGAGTCGGGTGGCAAGCTGCTCGGCTATCTGCAGCAGGTCGACACGCTGGTGGACCGGCTCGCGAGCGAGGCGCAGGCACTCGTGAGCGGGTTCGACGGACGCATCGTGATCGGCGCGCCGAAAGCCGTGATCATCGAGTTTCTCGCCGCGGATATCGCTGCGATCCGGAATGCCTATCCGGGCATCTCGCTGAAGATCGTCGAAGAAAACAGCCGCATCGTGCAGCAGATGTTGCGCGACAAGATGATCGACATCGGCATCTACGAAAAGAAGAGCGGCTTTCTCGATCTGCCGCAAATGCGCTATCGCGAGGACCGGCTGGTGCTCGTTTATAGCCGTGCACATTTCCATCTTGATCCGCAGCCGATCACGCTCGACGTTTTGCTCGAGCTTCCGCTCGTCAGCCTCGGCAAGGGCTCGGCAATCCTTGCCGCCGTGCAGCGCGCGTTTCACAGCCGCGGCCGCCGCTTCGATTGCGACTATCTGGTCAATGGTTTCGACACGATGCTCGCCGTCGTGCGCCACGGGCTCGGCGTGGGTCTGATGCCGCCCGACGTGCTGCGCAGCTTCCATCCCGAGGACGGCCTCGGCGTCGTCGAGCTCGCGGGTGACTGGCATCAACGTAGCTACGTACTGTCTTGTGTGGAAGGACATGCGCAGGCGCAGACGCTGCGCAACGTCGAAGCCGCGCTCACGGCCGGACGGCGCGTGGCCGGCCGCTGAAGCGCGGGCGCAGCAGTTCCTGCGCTCGACGCCCTCGACTGCAAAGCACCCCCTTCGTCTTTTGCGAAACCAGGTATGACCGTCGCATTCTTGCGGCGGCACCCTCGCGTGCGCGACAGTTGACGCACGCCTACACGGTGCTGCAACGGCCGGCCGCGCGACAGCGGCCCGGCAGGAAAAACAGGAGACGACATGACGCAAAGCCACGCACAAACACCATCCAGCGACGACGCGGATACGGACAACCGGCCGTTGCCGCTGCAGGGCATCCGTGTGCTCGACGTCAGCCAGGTGATGGCCGGCCCGTTCGCCTGCATGATGCTCGCCGATCTCGGCGCGGACGTCATCAAGGTCGAACCCCTCGAAGGCGACCAGACGCGCGGCGCCATGGGCTTCAAGATGAAAGGCCCGGACAGCATGGGCTTTCTGAACATGAACCGCAACAAGCGCTCGGTCGCGCTGGATCTGAAGACCGACGAAGGGCGCGAGTTTTTCTACAAGCTGGCCAGGACCGCCGACGTAATCGTCGAGAACTATCGGCCCGGCGTGGTTCAGCGGCTGCGGATCGATTACGAGACGATCCGTGAAATCAACCCGAAGATCGTCTACGCGAGCATCTCGGGCTTCGGTCAGAGCGGCCCGTGGTCGCAGCGCCCCGGCTTCGACCTGATGGCGCAGGCCATGTCCGGCGTCATGAGCGTGACGGGCTACAAAGGCGGCAAGCCCGTGAAGGCCGGCGTGCCGGTGGCGGACATCGGCTGTGCGCTGTTCGCCGTGTACGGCGTGCTTTCCGCTTATATCGGCGCGCAGAAGACCGGGCAAGGGCAACACATCGACGCGTCTCTGTTCGATTCGGCGATGGCCTTCTCGATCTGGGATATGTCGGATTACTGGGGAACGGGTGTCGAGCCGACGCCGCTTGGCACCAGCAACAAGATGAGCGCGCCGTATCAGGCCGTGAAGGCGCGCGACGGTTACTTCGTGATGGGCGCAACCAACCAGAAGCTGTGGTCGCGTCTTTGCGAACTGCTGGAGCGGACCGATCTGCTGACGAATCCCGAGTTCGAGACCGTTTCCCTGCGCCTGAAGAACCGCGAAGCGCTGATCGAATCGCTCGAGAAGTCGTTCGGCCAGCGCGACTGCGAGGCATGGATCGAGACGATGCTGGCCGCGGGCATTCCCGCCGGACCGATCCTGTCGTATCCGCAAGCCTTCAGCAGCGAACATGCGCAGTATCGCCGCATGTGCATGGAGATCGACCATCCGGTTGAAGGCAAGGTCAAGAACATCGGCTTTCCGGTCAAGATGCTCGGCACGCCGCAGCGCGTGCGACGCCATCCGCCGCGGCTGGGCGAGCACAACGACGAGCTTTACGCAGAGATCAACGGGGCCGCGAAATGAGCGAAGCGACGAGTGAGAAAGTCAGGCTCGAACGTCTGACGGAGTCGGTCGCGCAGATCGTGATCGACCGCCCCGAGCGGCACAACGCGATGTCGATTCCGATGTACGAGACCTTGCTGGCATTGATCGACCAATGCCGCGCGGACGAAACCGTAGGTTGCATCGTTCTACGCGGCGCGGGCGGCAAGTCCTTTATCTCGGGCACCGACATCGACTACTTCCGCGACTTTACGGCAGGCTCGCAGGGCGTCGAATACGAAGCGCTCGTCGAACAGGTGATCGACGCGGTCGAACGCATTGCGGTGCCCACCGTCGCCGCGATCGACGGTTGGGCCGTGGGTGGCGGACTCGCCATCGCTACCGCGTGTGACTTCCGCATCTGTGCGGAGGGCTCGCGCTTCGGCGCGCCGATCGCAAAGACGTTATCGAACACGCTGTCGTCACGCAATCTCGCGAGGCTCGTGGCGGCATTCGGCGTGCCGCGCGTGAAGAAGATGCTGCTGCTCTCCGACTTCCTCAGCGCCGCCGAAGCGCACGCGTGCGGCTATGTGTATGACGTCACGGCGAAGGAACAGGTCGGCAACGCGGCGTGCGCGCTCGCCGAGCGGCTCGTTGCGCTATCGCCCGTGACGCAGCACGCGGTCAAGGAGAGCTTGCGGCGCATCGTGATCGATCAAAGCCTCGCAGACGAGGATCTCGTCGAGCAGGTGTACGGCAGCCAGCGGTTCCGCGACGCCGTCGCGGCCTTCGGCTCGGGAACGCCGAAAGGCTGAGCGTCCTGCGCTGCACGCGCAATGGCAGGGCTTCACCGCAAAAAATAAATGACATCTGGAGGACGACACATGAAACGCCTGTCGCTGAAGGCCACCACCACCGTGCTGGTGATGTTGTGCCTGATGTATTTCATCACCTATGTGGATCGCGTCAACATCAGTACGGCAGCGGGGCAGTTCAAGAGCGAGTTCGGCCTCAGCAATACGCAGCTCGGCATCATTTTTTCACTGTCGATCGGCGTAATGCTCTTCGGCATCGTGCTGAGCTTCTTCATGAAGCCGAACATACCGTTTTCGAATGACGCGACGCAGCCGCGCAGCGAATCGCAACGCAAGGAGGACGCGCTGTCGGGCGCTTGACACTTCAGCATAAAATAAATCGCATTGATGCAAGCACGGTTTTTTAATCTATTTTGCTTATCCGATGCGGGGCGCTAATCTCGGCATATCGTCCCCCCAGGAATACATCGGAAGGCAATCATGCAAGCTTCAACCCTGAAAGTCCGCGTCGACGCCTTGTGCGAAGAAGCGCACGGGGTCCGCTCGTTCAGCATTTCGCGGCTCGACGGGCTGCCGTTCGAGCGCTACGAACCCGGCGCACATATCGACGTCACGAGTCCTTCGGGCGTCACGCGGCAATACTCGTTGTGCGGCGACCCGGAGTGTATCGAGTCGCAGATTTTCGCGGTGAAGAAGGAGGAGCAATCACGCGGCGGCTCGCGCTCGCTTCATGAAGAGGTGAGCGTCGGCACCGAACTGTCGGTCGGCGCGCCGCGCAACCTTTTTCGTCTCGAAGAAAGCGCGGACGAGCACATCCTGATCGGCGCGGGCATCGGCATTACGCCGTTGCTGTCGATGGCTTATCGGCTCGCCGCGCGGCACGCGCGCTTCACGCTGCACTATTTCGCGCGCAGCGAGGCGCACGCGGCCTTCATGACGCTGCTCACGCGCGAGCCGTTCGCACGGCACGTGAAGCTGCATTTCGGCGTGCAGCCCGAGGAGCTGAAACCCGCGCTCGATGCGTGCCTGCTCGATGCAGGCGCGAACGCGCATGTCTACACGTGCGGTCCCTCGCCGTTCATGGATTTTGTCGTAGCGAGCGCTCAGCAACGCTTGCCCGCGGAAGCGATTCATCTCGAACGCTTCAAGGCGGAGCCGGCGCCTGCGGCCGAAGCGTCGCTCGACAGCTTCGACGTGCAGCTCGCGAGTAGCGGTCAGACCGTGCGAGTCGATGCGAACACGTCGATCGTCGACGCGCTCGCGTCGATCGGTATCGAAGTGGACACGTCGTGCGGCGAAGGCGTGTGCGGTACCTGCATGGTCGATGTGGTCAGCGGCGAGCCCGAGCATCGCGATCACTGCCTGAGCAAGGCCGAGCGCGCGAGCAAGAGCGTGATCTGCTGCTGTGTGTCGCGCTCGCGCACTCCCGTGCTCGTGCTCGACCTCTGATTCGCCTGCGCGCAATCACATTTTCTCGAATCCCGCGAGGATCTCGGTGATGAGGCTGCGCATCCACGCGATGCCTTCGTCTTCGTGGAAGTGCTCGTGCCAGTGCATCGTCACGGCGGCCTTCGGCAGCGGCACGGGCAGTGCATAGATCCGGAACGCGTCGCCGCGATTGAGGATATGCGCGAGCCGTTCGGGCAGCGTCGCGAACAGATCCGTCGCGGCCAGCACGCCAGGCACCGCGACGAAGTGCGGCAACGCGAACGCGATATTGCGGCCGACGCGTTGCGCGCGCAGCGCGTCGTCGAGCGCATGGTGGCTATGTTCGAGCGAGCGCACCTGGATGTGCGACGCGGCCAGAAACCGGTCGAGCTTCAGCGTGTCACCGCTCGGCAGGTCGCGGCGCTTGCGCGTCATGCACACATACGATTCCTCGAACAGCAGGCTATGCCGCGTGCGCGGCAGCAGCGACGGCAGATTGCCGATCGCGAAGTCCAACCGGCTCGAGCGCAGCGCCTCCTCGATCTCCTCCACCGGCAACGGCTCGACGACCAGCTTCACGCGCGGCGCGGACTTCTGCAGCGCCGCGCACAGCGCGGGCAGATAGGCCATTTCGCCCGCATCCGATAGCGACAGACGAAACGTGCGCGTGCTCGTCGCCGGATCGAAACGTTCCGCGTAACGCAGCGCCTGACGCACGGTATCGAGCGCGTGGCCGACGATTTCCGCCAGCTCGAGCGCGACGGGGGTCGGCTGCATACCCGCGCGCGTGCGGATAAAGAGCGGATCGTCGAACATCGTGCGCAGACGGCCGAGCGAGTAGCTGACCGCGGGCTGCGACAGCGCGAGGCGTTCGCCCGCTTTCGTCAGGCTGCGCTCCTCGACGATCGCCTGAAACACCCTCAGCAGATTGAGATCGACGTGGTCGATGGAGGTCATGGGGTCTCTTGTGATATCAGCCGAACTTATTCGACAACCTGTTTTTAATCGATTTGACGCATGATCGTCGCAAAGCGAGACTGATGTCAACGAGAGGATGCGCTGATGTGTTGCACGCGACTCGTCGCGTCGATGTGCGTCTTCATTCCAACCACGCAACTGCCCCCCGCATACGATGAGTACGCCGACCTATCAAACCATCGACACCAGCGCTTTAGCCAGGCGCGCCGAGGCCGATCGCATCGCGCCTTCCCTCTACTACGATCCCGAGCTGTTCGAAGTCGAACTGGAGCGCATTTTCTACAAGACGTGGATCTGGGTCGCGCATGACAGCGAGCTGCCGAAGCCCGGCGATTTCATCACGACGACGATCGGCCGGCAGCCGGTGATCGTCGTGCGCGACAAGAGCGGCGCGGTCAACGTGCTGCAAAACCGCTGCCGGCATCGCGGCGCGACCGTGTGCGAAGAGCACAAGGGCAATGCGAAGGGCTTCACGTGCCCGTATCACAGCTGGTCTTATGCGCTCGACGGCACGCTGCGCGCTCTGCCGTACGGCGACGGTTACGAAGGCGTATGCGAAAAGGGCGATCTGCCGCTGAAAAAGCTGCGCGTGGGCGTCTATCAGGGCCTCATTTTCGCGAGCTTCAACGAAACGATCGAACCGCTCGAAGACTTCCTCGGCGGCGCGAAGCCGTGGATCGACCTGTTCATGAAGCAGGGCGCGGGCTATCCGATCAAGGCCAACGGCGAGCACAAGTTCAAGTTCAAGGGCAACTGGAAGATCCAGCTCGAAAACACGACGGATCTGTACCACTTTCCGGTCGTGCACAAGTCGTGGATGAAGTCCATCGACGACGAAACCGCCGCCGCGATCACCAGCTTCATGACGAGCGACCAGGCGTTCTGCCGCTCGCTCGGCAACGGTCACAGCCTCGCGGTGCTGATGCCCGAGATCGTCGATCTGGACCGCGACGATGGCGCGCCGCTGCCCGAGCGCTTCAGCGAACTCGCCGCGCAACTCGCGCAAAAGCACCCGCCGGAAGAAGTGCGCCGCATCGTGCGCTCGCTGATGGGCGTCGGCTTCAACCTGAACCTGTTCCCGAATCTCGCGCTGTCGATGGCGTTCTTCCGTGTGCTGCGGCCGATTTCCGCCGAGGAAACGGAGATTCGCCACGTCGCGCTCGCGATGGACGGCGGTCCTGACGAAGCGAACCGCGTGCGCCTGCGCATTCACGAGCACTTCCAGGGCCCCTTCGGCTTCGGCAGTCCCGACGACGCCGAAGCGTGGGAGCGCGTGCAGCGCGGCTCGCATGCGGGACCGGACGTACCGATCCTCGTCAATCGCGGTCTGAATCGCGAAACGATCGCCGCGAACGGCGAGAAAACCGCCCACGCAACCGATGAAACCGGCATGCGCGAAGCCTACAAGCAATGGCGCGCAATGATGGAGCAGGCATGATGGACGACAGAAACGCACTCTTTTCCCACCAGACCTTTGCGCGCGCGATCGAGTTCATCTGGCGCGAAGCCGAATTGCTCGATCGACGCGACTATCGCGAGTGGCTCGAGTTGTGGGACCCGGCGGGCCACTACGTGGTGCCGATCGATCCGAACACGACCGATTACGCGGCAACGCTGAACTACGCGTACGACGATCAGCACATGCGCGAGCTGCGCGTGCAGCGCATGACGTCGGGCTATTCGGCATCCGCGTCGGATGCCGCGCGCACGGTGCGCACGGTGTCGCGCTTCACGCTCGCGAGCGATAGCGCGGACGTGGTCGAAGTGAAGTCGTCGCAGATCATCATCGCGTACAAGCGCGGCACGTCGACGATCTTCGCGGCCGATCTGACGCACAAGATCAGCATGGCGAGCGGCGAGCCGCGTCTCGTCGAGAAAGTGATCCGCCTGATCGATTCCACCGATGCGCTGAGCGCGATCGGCTTCCTGCTCTGACGGTCGTCATGCCGACACTCGAAGGCTATCAACCGAACCAAGGAACGTTCCCATGAGCGACAACCGAGACCTGCCTTTGCGTGTGCTGTTCTGCTGCGGCGTCTCGCAGAACTTCTTCGACTTGCCGCGCGAACAGATCGGCGAAGTGTGGCAAGCGTACGGCAAGATGCTGAACGCGATCGAAGCGATGGAAAACGTGCGCGTGCTGGGCGTGATGGACGACGATCGGCTCGTGGTCGGCAACGCCGATGGCGCGCCGTGGACGTTCTACATCATGGCCGACGTCGCCGACTTCGATACCGCGGTGGCCGTGTGCAATCTGTATCGGACGACGCCGGTCGGCGACTACAACCTGTGGCGCTACGGCAAGATCGAGGCGCGCGTGGGCCGTGCGCTGACGGTGCCGCCAGCGGTCGCCAACCATGCGTGACGCGATGACCGATCCGGCTATCGACGCGCTGCTCGCGCGCGTCAAAGCGCTAGAAGCACAGAACGCGGTGCGTAAGACGATCGCACGCTACATGGCGCTGTGCGATGTGCCCATGCGCGCGCTCGAAGGCGAGGCGCTCGCCGCGCTGTTCGCCGAAGACGCGATCTGGGAAGGCATCGGCCCGCAGTACGCGAACAAGTTCGGGCGTCTCGAAGGGCCGGCGCAGATCGTCGCGATGCTGCAGCGTTATCTGCCGCCCACGCCGCACTTCGCGAGCAATGTGCACTTTCTGACTGCGGAGCATATCGAGGTGAACGGCGACACGGCGAAGGGTCGCTGGATCATGTTGCAGGCTTCGGGTTATGTCGATGCGAAAGCGGAACTGATCGCGGCGCGCCTCGAAGTCGACTTCGTGCCCGCCACTCACGATGCGAGCGCGACATGGCTGATCCGCCATTTCCGTACCGAGCGTCTTTTCGATGCACCGTGGCAAGTCAACCCGGCCCAGGGAGTTTCGGCATGAGCGCATTTCTGCAGACATTCGATCTGAGCGCGACGGACAGCGCCGACGCGCCGACGATCGCGATCAAGGACAGCATCGACGTCGCCGGCTACGCGACGACAGCGGCAAGCCGCGCGCTTGCCGACGCACCGCTTGCATCGGAGCACGCCGAAGTCGTGCGGCGTTTGCTCGACGCCGGCTGGCGCGTCACTGGCAAAACCAACATGCACGAACTCGCGTTCGGCATGACCGGCATCAACGACTTTTCCGGCACGCCGGTCAATCCGCAGGACGCGGCACGCATTCCGGGCGGATCGTCGAGCGGGTCCGCGTCGGCGGTCGGGCAGAAGTTCGTGGACGCCGCGCTCGGTACCGACACCGGTGGCTCGGTCCGCGGCCCGGCCGCATGCTGCGGCGTTATCGGCCTGAAGCCGACGTTCGGCCGCGTGTCGCGGCTCGGCGTGGCGCCGCGCGTCACGACACTCGACTGCGTTGGACCATTCACGCGCGAGACGGACACGCTGATTCGCGTGATGACGGCGATCGATCCTTCGTTTCGCGCTGACG
Organism: Paraburkholderia sp. 31.1; assembly: GCF_014397645.1. Taxonomy (NCBI): domain Bacteria; kingdom Pseudomonadati; phylum Pseudomonadota; class Betaproteobacteria; order Burkholderiales; family Burkholderiaceae; genus Paraburkholderia; species Paraburkholderia sp. 31.1. The sequence goes on along the minus strand of NZ_VZQN01000024.1, from coordinate 49,204 downwards.
ATGCGCGTCGAGACGTTTCGCAGTTGCGCATCGGCATGGTCGCAGTCGACGCGGATGACGACATCGCCAAAGCAATCGCCGACGCGGTCGGAAAGTCCGAACTCGCCATGCAAGCGATCGAACTCGCGTCCCTGAAGGACGCATTCACGGCCGGCCTCGCGGTGATCAACGCGGAGACATCGCGCGCATTCGGCCATCTGGTGGCAAGCGGCAAGCTCGGCGCCGATATCGAAGCGCGCCTGCGCGCGGCCGCGGCCACGAGCGCCGCCGATCTCGACGCGGCGGAACGCGTGCGCCGCACCTTCACCGACGAAGTGGACCGCGCGCTCGACCGGGTCGACGTACTCGTGCTGCCGACGCTGCCCTCATTGCCGATCACGCTCGAAGCGGCACGCGCCGGCACGTCGGTGATCGGCATGTCGTCGTTGATCCGGCCGTTCAACCTGAGCGGGCATCCGGCGCTGAGCCTGCCCGTTCCGATCGAACGCTCGACGCTGAAGGCGGGCCTGCAAATCATCGGTCGCAAGAACGACGACGAAACGGTGTGCGCGGTCGCCGCGCACCTCGAAGCGCGCCTCGCGCAATCCGCCTGAACGCAATCAAGGAGTCAGCAAGATGTCGAACAGAATCGCGCTCGTGACGGGCGCCGCGCGCGGACTTGGGGCCGTTGTCGCGCGTCGTTTTCACGAGGCAGGCTACAGGGTCGCGCTGGCCGATATCGAGATCGAACCCGCGCAAGCGCTCGCGCATGACCTGAGCAGCGACGGCTCGAGCGCCTGCGCAATCCGGCTCGACGTCACGCGCAAGGCGGACTTCGAAGCGGCGCGCGACGCGTTGCTCGAACGTTGGGGCGGCGTGGACGCGCTCGTCAACAATGCGGGCGCTTCGAAGGTCGTGCCCGTGATGGACATTACCGCCGAGCAGTTCGATCAGGTCATCAACGTGAATCTGCGCAGCGTGCTGTTCGGCTGCCAGGTATTCGGGCAGTACTTCGCGCAGCGCGGCGTGGGCCGCATCGTCAATATCGCGTCGCTGGCGGGGCAGAATGGCGGCTCGGCAACGGGCGCGCACTATGCGGCCGCGAAGGGCGGCGTGCTGACGTTGACCAAGGTCTTCGCGCGCGATCTCGCCGCGTGCGGTGTGACAGTCAACGCGATCTCGCCGGGGCCGCTCGATTTGCCGATCGTTCACGAGAGCGTGGCGGCGGACAAGCTGGCAAAAGTGATCGAAGCGATACCGGTCGGCAAGCTCGGGGCCGCGTCGTATGTTGCCGATGTCGCGATGATGCTCGCTTCCGGTGACGCTTATTTCGCCAATGGCGCGTGCTGGGACGTCAACGGAGGCCTGTACATGCGCTGATGCGTCTGCAAGGGCCGAGGCGGCCGGGTCATTCCGGCCGCTCGTCCGACGGGCTCCATACTTCGGGCACGCGGCGCACGAGGGTCGGAATCGACGAAGCGCCGAGCTTTTCCTTGATGCTCGCGCGATGCACGTCCACGGTTTTCACACTGATCGACAGGTCCGCCGCAATGACCTTGCTCGGCTTCCCCTCGATCAAACCGTGCAGCACTTCCTTCTCGCACGACGTGAGCGAGTTGATCCGCTCACGCAGTTCGAGTTGGCGCATGTGTTTCGCGTGACGCTGGGACGCGAGTTTCATCGCGCGTTGAATGCGCTCGAGCATCTGCTGCGAGTTGTACGGCTTCTCGACGAAGTCGGCTCGCACTCGGTCATGTTCGTGGAGACCACGCAGATTCGCGTGCGCGCCGACGGCGACAGCCTGATCGACTGGAATTTTCACCGGGTGCCGCGCGCGTGGAAGGGGCAATGAGTCATTTGAAGCGCTGCCGGCCAGCTCGGGCTCCGGCAGCGCTTAAGTTGTCGCTCCGGACATGGCTCCCGTAAAACCTCACCATTGCCCGGACCTCCTGGAACTCCTCACCATTCGCACTACTTCAGCAACGCCATCTGCACGACCTTGACGATCACGAGCGCGATCGCAAGCAGCAGATAGCCGCGCAGCACGCCCATCCATACGCGTTTGGCGAGCGTCAGACGCGGCGGCGGCAGTTCGTCGAGCGGCGGCATGCGCCACGTGTTGCGCGCGTCCTTCGCATAGACCGGAGCCGGCTCGGCCGCGGACTCGCCGCGCAGCTTGCGCATCCCGAAGCTCGCCACATACCCGACGACCGCGAGCAACGTGCCGCCCGCCAGGACTTCGATGATCGTTTCCGCCGCGATGTCCGGATAGATCACCGACGCGGTCAGGATGATCGACAGCATCACGAGCACCCAGATCACCGCGCCGGTAAACAGATTGAGCTTCTTCGAATTGGCCCACGGACCGAGCACCGCGCGATCGTTGCACAGCAGCAGCAGGAACACGGTCGCGCTCGGCAGCAGTACCCCGGCGAGCGTCTGCACCGCTTCGGTCAACAGACCGAGCGGGCTGCCTGGAATCAGCACCAATGCCGCGGCGGCCGCGACGATCGCGAAGTACACGACGTAGAAGCCCTTCGCATCCGACACGCTACGGTGCAGCGAATGGCGGATCTTGAACACGTCGCCGATCGCATAGGCGGTGGATAGCGACACAGCCGCCGCGCCGATCACGCACGCGTCGAACAGTGCGATCGCGAACAGCACGGCCGAGGTACGTCCCGCGTATCTCTCGAGACCGGCGATCACGCCGCCCGCGTCCGTGAAGTTGCCGAACCCGGACCGTCCGTCGAACAACGCCGCGCTGAACGAGATCATCGCGACCGCGCCGATCAGTACGAACACGATGCCGATCCACAGGTCGGCTTTTTCGTAGTTCATGAAGCGCGGCGTGATGCGCTTGTCGACCACATAGCTCTGCTGGAAGAACAGCTGCCACGGAGCAACCGTCGTGCCGACGATGCCGATTACGAGCAGCATCACGTCGGACAGCTTCGAGTGCGCGGGCCAGTTCGGAATGAAGAAGTCGCGCGCGATCTGGCCGACCGGCGGGTGAATCGACACGAGCACCGGCACGAGCAGCAGGCTCAACACGCACAGCGCGACCGCGAAACGCTCGAAGCGGCGGAAGTCGCCGGTGCTGACGGCGGCCATCGTCAGCGCCGCGGCGATGCACACGCCCGCGATCTTCGAGACGCCGAAGAAGTCGAGCACGAACGTGATGCCGATGAATTCCGTCACGATGGTTAGCGCGTTCAGCAGGAACAGATCGACGACGCTGAACGCGCCCCAGAACTTGCCGAAGCGCTCGAAAATAAGCCGCGCGTGGCCCACGCCCGTGACCGCACCGAGCCGCAACACCATCTCCTGATTGACGAACAGCACCGGCACCAGCAACAGCATGGTCCACAGCAACGTGGTGCCGTAGTTCTGGCCGGCCTGCGTGTAGATGCCGAATGCGCCCGCGTCGTTGTCGCCGACCATCACGATCAGACCGGGGCCGAGGATCGCGAGCAGCGTGCGCAGGCGCGCCCACCAGCTCGTGCGTGGCGCGATGTCATGGTGAGCGATCGTGCCGAGCGCGCCCTTGATATCGCCGACGTGTGCCGAATCGAGCACGGCGCTGCGCGCGGAGGAAATGTTCGTCGGAGTAGACATGTTGTTCTCTCCTGGTTGTATTTGTCGAAGGTCGGATCGCGAAACGCTATGCCACGCGCGACATCACGCGACGGCAGAAGGCGATGAACGGAAGCGGTGCGTGTAGCACGAGCATGCCGTCGTAATGGGCACGCGATTCCTGCACACGCGGGAACTGCGAAAGAAGGAGGCCGAATTGCATGAGGGATCTCCGTGCGCCGGTTTCGACGCGCTGGTGGAAAGCCAGCAGACACGGAGGCCGCGTATGTCCGGGCGCGGCGGTGGAGGTCTACTCGCTTTCCTCAGTTGATAGAACGGGGAAGCGGCATAAGGGATAACTGTCACTGTCGGGCATGGCGGCTCCTTGTCGGTGTGTAGCGGGGACTGCGTTCGAGCGTCTGAAGCGTTCGCTACGCATGTTCGCTACGCATGTTCGCTACGCACGTGTTTATCCACGCGTTCGCGCGCATTGCGTTGAACTGTTTGCGTTGACTGACAACGCGCGCGCAAACGCGACCGCAAGCGCAAGGCTCGCGATGCGACGCCGTATCGGCGCGTGAACGCGCGTGAACGCGGCGTTCCTGTCACGCGGATACGACGTTACTTTAGGTGCACGGGAAGAGACTGCGGCGCGCACCGTCTGCCAACTGGCAAGACGGCGGCTGATGAAGAGAGCGCGGACGTCCTGCCGGTCAGGCAGCGAATCTGTTCGAAAGTCGGCTACTGCAGGTGTCCAAGGCACGGGCCCCATCGGTGATGATTTTTGAATTCTAGGGTTCGCCTTCCGCCGAGGTCAACCTGTTTCTTAAGCAGAGCAGAAAAAATGTGCGGCGCGCGACGGTGGGCACTTTGAATGACATGCGGGTCGAGGCCGATATAGGGGGGAGGTCGAACAGGCGGCACCGATCCGTCCGGCCGATGCCACCACGCCGTGCTCACTGATTGGCGCGCCGTCGCTCGGTCAGCCGGTTATGCACGCTTCTGACCCCGCGAACCGATCGCGCGGCGTTGCCGGCTCGTGCGATTTGCGATTGCCGCGGCACGGTGCCGGTCAGCGTAACGATGCCGTGACGCGCTTCGACACGGATGTTCGCCGAATTGAGGTTCGTGGTGCGCGTGAAAGCGCGGCGGACGTCGCGGACGATTGCGCTGTCGGACCGGTTGTTGTTCCGGTTCGAAGCCGCTGGGACCGACTGGCTTTGCATCGACGCATCGTTCGGCATCTCGCGCGTCTGTGCGTTTGCATAGGTCGCGCAAGTCGCGATGGCCACCGCGAACAGTGCACCGAGGATTCTGCTCGCGCCGTTTGTTTTCATTCTTCCTCCTTTGCCGGTTTGTCAGGAACTGCCGTTCGAGCCGCGTGCTGCCAGCGGGGAAGAGGCGGCGCAACGCACTACCGCCTCGCGACGAGTCATCGACCGTCGGCCCCGATTATATTCTGCGGCGCACGCGCCGATACTGATAGGTGAGAAGATTCGGGAGCCGCCGAGGTGAGAATATGCGCACCTGTACGCGCACTTCAAAATTGAAGGTGAGGGAATTCGGGAGTCGCCCGGACGGCGCTACAAATTGCGAATGCTTTCCTGAGAAACTAGTATCGCATTCCCAACCTTGCTTCCTTTTCGTCAGGTTCGCCCACGTCGATGCAACGTTTCCGTCAGAGGCGTCATGCGGTCAGGCCGTCTGGCCGGAAGCCGGCGAAGGCGGCGCGCACAAGAGACAAAGGCGCTGCTCGAACCCGAGACGGTCGACGAAGACCGTCGCAATCATCTGATCGCGTTAAGCGATGCCGCACAGGCGCTCGTCCCCGAACTCGCGCAATTGGACGATCAGAACGACGACGAATTTTGCGGCCATCTGCCCGCGCAGCTTAGAACGGCGATCGTCGACGCGCTGAAGAACGTCGTCGCGGTGCGTGAGCTGAAGAACGTGCCGATCGAATGAACGTGGCGCGTGCATCGCGTCAAAGGTGAGGACTTTCGGGAGTCGCGCGCGGGCGGTTCTTTTGCAACTAACCGGCCGGGCCGGGAACGGCACAAACCGCGCGGCAAGAGGCTCGCGGGAATGCGCGCATTTATGCCTGTCAGCCATAGGTGAGGATATTCGGGAGCCGTCGATGCTGTATCGGGCGACGGCCCGTCGTGCCGACGTACAAAACGCGCTTCATGCAGTCGCTAATCATGGCATCCGTCGCGGTGACCGTGCGCCGGCTGTGTAACGTAAGTCGTTGAATGTCTAGGCGATCTGCCGCGTAAGCGGCCGGCATCGGCGAAGCGATCCGGCTGCGTTCGATCAAAGGTGAGGGATTTCGGGAGCGGTGTGTGAGCGCCGCAATGCGCTCGCTGAAATGCCTCCTCGAGTCCTCTTTTCACCTCAAAGGTGAGGCTTTTCGGGAGAAACGACGACGGTAGCAGGCGCCGATCCGCCACTGCTCCGTGCTTGAGGTGAGGCTTTTCGGGAGCGCAAATACCCGGTAGCAATAGCCCGTTCAGGCCGATTTCGCGATCTCGCGAATGTCCGCGACCGGCGTCTGCCCGAACGCATCGCTGAGCGCATGGTCGATCAGCTGCGCCGCGCATTGCTCGGGCGTCGACAGTTGGCCGTTGCGCTTCAGCTCGTCGAAGCGCTGGCGCATCGGGAACTGCTCTTCGCCGCTACCGCGAATATGCGCCTGCATGTCCGTATCGATCACACCCGGCGCGAGGCTGCAGATGCGCAGCGCGCGATTCGCGTCGAGCGCGACGGCGCGCGCGTGATGATCGAGCGCGGCCTTGGTCGCGCAGTAGATGCTCCAGCCCGGATACGCGTTGCGCGCCGCGCCGCTCGAAATGTGCACGATGCGGCGGTCGGTTGCGTCGACGGCCGCGGCGGCGAGCGCGCTCGCGAGCATCAGCGGCGTCGCGACGTTCAGGCTCACCGCGTCCGCGACGCTCGCGGCGTCCTGTCCTTCGATGGGCCCGATCGGCTGCATCATGCCCGCGTTGTTGATCAGCAGCACCGTTTGCGCGCCGCGCACGAAGTTGCTCAGTGCGTCGGTGGCGATCCATTGCGCGACGCGTGCGGGCTCGGCCAGCGGCAGCTCGATCTCTTCGAGCCGCGCGGCAAAGCGCGCCTTCAGCGCGGCATGCCGCGAGCGCGACAGACCCAGCACCGTGACGTTGCGCGCGAGCAGTTGTTCGGCGAGCGCCGCGCCCAGGCCGCGCGTATGGCCGGTGACGATCGCGCGAATCGGAGAAGAGGAGGTCATGTCGTTCCTGGTGATCGTTGACGTGCAGAGTCGACGATTTTCTCACGCCGTATTCACACCGGGCGAAAGCGTTCGCGATACCGCATCGGCGTCACGCCAAGCCGCTTCGCAAACACGATGCGCATGCGGTCGGCGGTGCCGAAGCCGCAATCGTAGGCGATCGTCTTCAGCGCCGCGGCGCTGCTTTCGAGCAGCTTGCGTGCGGCATCCACGCGCGCGCGTTCGACGAATTCATGCGGCGTCACGCCGGTTTCCTGCACGAACACGCGCGCGAAGTTACGCGCGCTCATGCCCGCGACGTCGGCGAGCTGCTTGACGGTGAAGCTGTCATGGATACGCGCCATCACGTGCGCCTGCACTTTCGCGGCGGGCGAGGTGTCGTCGGCGGGCGCGGTCAGATAGGGGCTGAATTGCGACTGACCGCCTTGCCGCTGCGCGAACACGACGAGCCGCTTGGCGACCGCAAGCGCGGTATGCGGACCGTGATCCTCGGCCACCAGCGCGAGCGACAGATCGATGCCGGCCGTCACGCCCGCAGAGGTGACCAGCGGCCCGTCGCGCAGATAGATGCGATCGAAGTCGACCCGCGCGCGCGGAAACTGCGCGGCGAGTTGCGCGGCGTGCTGCCAGTGCGTCGTCACGTGGCGCCCATCGAGCAGGCCAGCGTGACCGAGCGCGAAAGCGCCGGTGCAGATCGAGCCGTAGCGGGCGCAACGTGTCGCGACGTTGGCGAGCCAGTCGAGCAGGCGCGCGTCCGGCACTTCGTTGTGCGGTAGCGCGGGGCCGCCGGCGACGAGCGCGAGATCGAACGGTTCGCGCGACTGCTCGAAGGTCGCGTCCGCCACCAGCGTCATCCCGTTCGATGCGCGCAGCGGCGCCGGGTCCGCGGCCAGCAGCTTGACCTCGTAGTGCCGCGTGGGCGCGACGAAGCGGTTTGCTTCGGAGAACACGTCGACGGGACCGGCGACGTCGAGTGCCTGCACTCCTGGGAAGATCGCGATCGCGACGGTGGGCATCGGATGACTTCCTCTGATGGGGAACGTGAAGGGCACGCCGCGGCAGTCAACGCTGTGCGTTTGGCAGTGTTCAACGGCTCGCGGCAATTGTTCGTGGCGCCGCGCTGGCCAATACTGGATCGGTCGGACGCGCGGTCTCACAGGCAGGCGACAGGCATCGACATCACGGCGCGGACCAGCATACCAAAACGCGCTCTGAAGCGGCGGCGCGCGTCCCGTTGATTACTTTCACATTCACGTTCGCATACGAAGGAGTACGCCGCATGACTACGACGATCGCAGGTATCCAGATTCCCGACAGCATGATGGCGCGTGAAGCCACCGAGCTCGTGCGCGACACCGAAACGGAGTTGCTGTATCACCATTCGCGGCGCGTGTTTCTGTTCGGCGCGCTGGCCGGGCAACGCAAGCAGCTGAAGTACGACCCCGAACTGCTGTACATCGGCGCGATGTTTCACGACATGGGTCTCGTCGCGCCATACAGCAGCGAGCAGGAGCGCTTCGAAGTCGACGGCGCGAATGCCGCGCGTGAATTTCTGCGGCGGCATCGGATCGGCGAGGACGACATCGAGCAGGTGTGGACCGCGATCGCGCTGCACACGACACCAGGCATTCCGCAGCATATGAAGCCGGTGATCGCGCTCGTCACGGCGGGTGTCGAAATGGACGTGCTCGGCCTCGCCTACGACGAATTCAGCGAACAGCAACGGGAGGAAGTCACGCATGCGCATCCGCGCGGCGCGCACTTCAAGGAAGGTATCATCGATGCGTTCGCGCACGGCACGATACACAAGCCGCACACGACGTTCGGCAACGTGAAGGCCGACGTGCTCGCGCTGAAAGACCCGCATTATCATCGCGAGAATTTTTGCACGATGATTCTGGGTTCGGCGTGGAAGTCGTGAAGGGCTGCTTGCGGCAGAAATGAGGTAGCGCGATAATGCATCGCTAATGCGATGCATGGAGAGAACGATGAAAAGCGCTACTTTCCCGTCGGTTCGGGTCAAGCCCGAGCTGCGGGCCGCGGCCGAGGACGTGCTGCAGGACGGCGAAAGCCTGTCCAGTTTCGTCGAGCAGGCGATCCGCGACAACATCGCGCGGCGCCTGAATGTGCGTGAATTCGTCGTGCGAGGGCTCGAGTCGCGTGCTGAAGCGAAGCAAAGCGGCGACTACGTATCGGCCGACGACGTGCTCGCCGGTCTCGAAACGCGGCTCCGCGAAGCAAAAACGAAGGCCCGCGCGAAGAAGCACCGATGACGTATCAGGTTCGTTTCACACGCGCAGCGGCGGCGGACCTGCAGAGACTGTACGATTTCATCCTCGAGCGGGACGACGGGGATTTCCCGCTCGCCAAACGCGCGTTGCAAGCCATCCGCGATGGTATCGCCACGCTGCGCACATCGCCGTTCACTTGCCGAAAGGTTCAGCGCGATACGCCGTTTTTGCGCGAGCTGCTGATCCCATTCGGTCGCGCGGGCTACGTCGCGCTGTTCGAGATCGACGACAACCAAACCGTGACCGTGCTGGCGGTGCGCCATCAGCTAGAGGATGATTATCACTGACCGAACTTTCGTCGCCGCGCCATGGTCATCAAAAACCTTCTCCGTAAGCTCGACCTCACCACGCTGCAGCTCTTTCTCGCCGTCTTCGAAGAAGGTACGCTCACGCGTGCCGCCGAGCGCGAGGCGATCGCCGTGTCGGCCGCCAGCAAGCGGCTGGTCGAACTCGAACAGGCGGTCGGCGCGTCGCTATTCCAGCGCAACGCGCGCGGCATGACGCTGACGCCGGCCGGAGAAACGCTGTCGCATCACGCGCGCCGACGAACTGAACCTCGTGATGTCCGCGAGTTAGACGCATAACCGCGCGAACATGCGCATGAGCTGCGAGTCGTCGCTCGCGGCGTTCGACGACATCGTGCGTTGCGCGATGGCCGCGGGCGTGCGGCTCAACGCGACCGTGGCGACCGCGTTCGGCTGTCCGTTCGAAGGGCGCATCGACGAAGACCGCGTGATCGGCATCGTCGACGCGTATCGCGAGATGGGCATCGAGGGCATTACCGTCGCCGATACCACCGGTATGGCGAATCCGCGCCAGGTGGCGCGACTTGTCAGGCGCACGCTCGAGCGGCTGCCGGCCGCCGCGCTCACGCTGCACTTTCATAACACGCGCGGCCTCGGTCTCGCCAACGTGCTCGCCGCGTATGAAACCGGCGTGCGCCGTTTCGACGCGGCGCTCGGCGGGCTTGGCGGCTGCCCGTTCGCGCCGGGATCGTGAGCCCGGTGATGGTCGGACGTGTGAAGGATCTGACCGGCAGCACGACGCCGGCGCTGTATGTGATCGGCGCGATGAGCGTGGTGTGCGCGCTGATCGTGCTGTATGGGTTGCCGGAGTCGTTGCGCAGTCGTGAAACGACGCAGTGAAATCGAGGGTGGAGGGCGCGGCCGTTGGCTTGCATCGCGTGAGGTGCCGCGCCGCTGCTGCCCGCTCCCGCATCCGCGCACGATAGGCCTGCCGTATCAAACACTTGGCTGGCCTGTGCGCAGGTTGTCCACAAGCTTGTTCCCAAATTATGTGGACAACTGGACTTCGAGGTCGGCGCGAGTGCAACGGCATCCTTGCGAAGCCCACTCGCCAGTATCACGGACTCCATAGCGACGCTCACTGCCTACGCGTGCACCGCGCGCGGATAGTTCTCATGCTTCAAGCACTTAAGCTCGCTGTGCGAAGGTTGTCCACAGGCTTGCCAACAATTTAGGTGGACAAGTTTTGTTGCCGACGGAGTGGCGAGGAGCGGGATTCGGCATCAGTTGTCCGCATCACGCCTTCAACCCGGAGGCCGAAGCGACCACCTCCTCCTGCACCTGCACCTGCAAAACCGCATCCCGCTTATCGAGCAGATGCTGCCGCAAAATCGCGCTGAGCTTCTTGCCGTCGCGAGCCTCGAGCGCCTTCAGCATTTCATCGTGATCGTGAATCGCGCGGTCCCACTTCGGCGTCTGATAGTTCGAGCGAAAGCGCAGCGCCTGCAGCCGCCGGTTGACCGACACATACGTCTGCCGCAGCGCCGAATTTCTTGCCGCTTCGTTGATCTTGTCGTGGATCGCCTGGTTGCGACTGTAGTAGCCCGGCAGATCGTTCTGCGCACGGCACGCCAGCATCGCGTAATGCAGCGCCTTGATCTCTGCGAGTTCGGCCGCGGTGATGCGCTCGGCCGCGAGTTCGCCGGAAAACGCTTCGAGGCCGCTCATCAATTCGAAGGTTTCGCGCACCTCCGCTTCCGACATCTTCGATACCGACGCGCCCCGGTTCGGCGAAATCTCGATCAGACCTTCGGCAGCCAGCACCTTCAGCGCCTCGCGCAGCGGCGTGCGCGAAATGCCGAGCGTTTCGCACAACTCCCGCTCGTTCAGTTTCTTGCCGGGCTCCAGCGCTCCCTCGACGATAAAGCGGCGGATGTGCTCCACCACCGTGTCGTGCAGGCGCTGACGCTCGACCTTTGGCATCAGCGGGGCAGCGGTCAGACCCGCGTCGAAATCCGAATTTTGCATACAAAAATCCTCAGCTTCACATGAACTGGATTTTATCGGAACCATATCAATTAGTTAATCCATGCGCACACGCGGGTAAACACGGGCCTTAAAGGCCAATTTTCGTCTTGGGAGCGTCACGGTTCATCTGATATAGTTTTTTGCATGCAAAATTCAATTGGAGGACTCTGATGCTGAAGCTAGATTTTCATCCCGCTGGCCGTCACTTCCTGCAGATTCCGGGGCCGAGTCCGGTGCCGGATCGCATCCTCCGCGCGATGAGCTATCCGACCATCGACCATCGCGGACCCGAATTCGGCGAGCTGGGTCTCAAGGTGCTCGACGGCATCAAGAAGATTTTCAAGACGCAGCAGCCGGTCGTCATCTATCCGGCGTCCGGCACGGGCGCATGGGAAGCCGCATTGTCGAATACGCTGAGCCCCGGCGATCACGTGCTGATGTTCGAGACCGGCCACTTCGCGACGTTGTGGAAAAAAATGGCCGAGCAGCTCGGCCTGAAGCCCGAATTCCTGGGGCTGCCAGGCATCGAAGGCTGGCGGCGCGGCGTGCAGCCGCAGATGATCGAAGAGCGTCTGCGCGCCGACACGCAGCATGCGATCAAGGCGGTCTGCGTGGTGCACAACGAAACCTCGACCGGCGTCACGTCCGACATCGCCGCCGTGCGTCGCGCGATCGACGCCGCGAGCCATCCGGCGCTGCTGCTCGTCGACACGATCTCCGGTCTCGCGTGCGCTGATTATCGTCATGACGAATGGGGTGTCGACGTGACCGTGTCGGGCTCGCAAAAGGGCTTGATGCTGCCGCCGGGCATCAGCTTCAACGCGATCTCGCCGAAGGCGATGGCCGCCAGCCAGCACGCGAAGCTGCCGCGCAGCTTCTGGGACTGGGCGGAAATCGTCGAGATGAACAAATCCGGCTACTGGCCGTACACGCCGAACACGAACCTGCTGTACGGGCTGCATGAAGCGATCGAAATGATTCTCGGCGAAGGGCTGGACAACGTGTTCGCACGCCACGAGCGGCTTGCCGAAGCGACGCGCCGCGCGGTGCGCGCGTGGGGGCTCGAAATCCAGTGTGCCGATCCCGCCGTCTATAGCCCGGTGCTGACGGGCGTGATGATGCCCGATGGTGTCGATGCCGACGCGGTGCGCAAGCTGATCTACGAACGCTTCGACATGTCGCTCGGCACGGGCCTCGGCAAGATGAAAGGCCGCATGTTCCGCATCGGCCATCTTGGCGATTGCAACGATCTGATGCTGCTCGCGACACTGGCTGGCTGCGAAATGGGTCTGCGGCTTGCTGGCGTGCCGCTCAAGGAAAGCGGCATGCCGGCCGCGATGGAGTGGCTGAGCCAGGCACCGAAGACGTCGGGATTGAAGGCCGCGGCTTGATTGTCGGGCGCAGGGAGCGCTTCCCTCATCGAGCCGCGCGCAGAACGCGGCCAGAACAACATGCAATGCGTCCATAGCGGCTCTCGCGGCCGACGGGCGACGGACGCAGCGCGCCACTTCAGGCGCGCCGTCGACACATGCCATGGAGAGAGACGATGAAGCGGTTTCGTTTGACCAGTGCGACCAGTATCGTTCTAGTGATGCTCTGCATCATGTACTTCATCACGTACCTCGATCGCGTAAACGTCAGCACCGCGGCGGCGGGTTTCGGCAAGGAATTCAATCTCACGCATACGCAGGTCGGGCTCGTGTTCTCGGCCTTCGCGTATCCGTATCTGCTGTTTCAGGTGATCGGCGGCTGGGTCAGCGATCGCTTCGGCGCGCGACGCACGCTGCTGTTCTGTGGCGCCATCTGGGGTCTCGCGACGGTGTTCACGGGCTTCGCGGGCGGACTCGCTTCGTTGCTCGCCGCGCGGCTCGTGCTCGGTTTCGGTGAAGGCGCGACGTTCCCGGCCGCAACGTCGGCGATGTCGCGCTGGGTCGCGAAAGAAAAACGCGGCTTCGCGCAGGGCATCACGCACGCGGCGTCGCGAATCGGCAACGCGGTCGCGCCGGCGCTCATCGTGATCGTGATGACCAACTGGGGCTGGCGCGAATCGTTCTTTATCTGCGGCGCGCTGAGTCTGGTGTGGGTGGTCACGTGGGCGGTCACGTTCACCGAGCATCCGAAAGATCATCCGCGCATCACGCCCGAGGAACTCGCGGTGCTGCCCACGCCGAAGCCGAAAGTCTCCGGCCTGCCGTGGGGCAAGCTGTTTCGCCGCATGACGCCGGTCACGATCGTCTACTTCTGCTACGGCTGGACGCTGTGGCTGTTCCTGAGCTGGATTCCGCTGTACTTCCTGCATAACCACCATCTGCAATTGAAGAAGTCGGCGATCTTCGCGTCGGTCGTGTTCTTCGCGGGCGTGATCGGCGACACGCTCGGCGGCATCGTCACCGATGCGATCTTCAAGCGCACCGGCAGCCTCAAACGCGCGCGCAGCTGGATGGTGTCGGTGTGCATGCTGTTCTGCCTGCTGTCGCTGATTCCTCTGATGTTCACGCATGACCTGACGCTGTCGATTGCCTGTCTCGCGTCGGGCTTCTTCTTCGCCGAGATGACGATCGGCCCGATGTGGGCGATCCCGATGGATATCGCGCCGGACTTCTCCGGCACCGCGAGCGGCATGATGAACACGGGCTCGGCGCTCGCCGCGATCATCTCGCCGGTGATGGGCGGCTTTCTGATCGACCGCTTTGGCAACTGGGATCTGCCGTTCGTGGGCAGCATGTTGCTGATGGGCATCGGCGTCGTGCTCGCGTTCCGCATGCAGCCCGAGAGCCGCTTCGAAGTTGGCGCGTCGGAGAAGACGCACGTTTCCACCCGGATGGGCGTGTAAAACATGACTTCATCATTGAGTCAGCTGCTTGCCGATGCGCGTCGCAATCGCACGGTGCTCGATACATTGCCGCCGGAGCTGCTTCCTTCCGATGCCGACGCGGCCTACGCAATCCAGCACGAAATCTTGAGCGCGTGCGGCGCGCGAATCGGCGGCTGGAAGATCGGCGCGAAATCGGCGAGTGGACCGATTCAAGGCGCGCCATTGCCCGACACCGATCTGCACGCCGACGGCGCGCGTCTGTCGCGCGAAGGCTTCGCGCCGCTCGGGCTCGAACTCGAAGTCGCGTTCCGTCTCGGCCGGCGTTTCGAGCCGTCCACGAAACCGTACCGCGAGGACGAAGTGCTCGCGGGCATCGGCTCGATCGGCGCGACCATCGAGATCGTCGCGAGCCGCCATGCCGCGTGGCCCGCCATCGACAAACTCGCGCAGCTCGCGGACCTGCAAAATCACGGTGCGCTGATCGCCGGTGAATTCACACGGTATCGCGAGGACTTTCCGTTCGTCGCGCCGTCGCTGCGTTTCGCGTTCAACGGAGGCAATGTCGTCGAAACGACGCCCGCGAATCCGGCCGGCGATCCGCGGCGGCTGTTGACGTGGCTCGTCAATCACGCGAGTTCGCGCGGCATTGCGGTGACGCCGGAGATGGTGATCACCGCCGGTTCGTACACCGGCATGTTCTTTCCGCGCGAGGCGGGCGACGTGAGCGGGCATATCGAAGGACTCGCGCCGGTGCATCTGACGCTGTACTAGGTAATTCGAGCTGCGCGGTTCAGGCGCGCTCCTCACAGGCCGACGAAATGACGAATCCCACTGCGGGCTTGCTCGTCAAGCCGATCCATCTGGTCCCCTCCGCCGCGCGCGCAACGAGTCCGCTCGCGCAGCATCTGCGCAAAGCGCTGCGCGGCGACGTGCTGTTCGATCTCGCCAGCCGCGGCCGCTACGCGACCGATGCGTCGATCTATCAGATCACGCCGGTCGGCGTCGTGGTGCCGCGCGATCAGGACGATCTGCGCATCGCGCTCGAGATCGCGCGCAGCGAGAAAGTACCGCTGCTCGCGCGCGGCGCGGGCACGAGCCAGTGTGGGCAGACGGTCGGCGAAGCGCTGGTGGTCGATACGAGCAAGTGGCTCAACAACATCGTCGCGTTCGATGCCGACGCGCGCACCGTGACGGTCGAGCCCGGCGTCGTGCTCGATCATCTGAACGCGTGGCTGAAGCCGCATGGACTGTGGTTCCCGGTCGATGTATCGACGGCTGCCCAGTGCACGATCGGCGGCATGGCCGGCAACAACTCGTGCGGCTCGCGCTCGATCGAGTACGGCAACATGGTGCACAACGTCGAGGCGATCGACGCGATTCTCGCCGACGGCAGCGAAGCGCGCTTCGCGTCGCTGCGCGAGCCGCCGCAAGGCGAGCGCTTGCAGCAGATCGTCGCGGGCGTCACGCGGATCGCGCAGCGCGAGCGTGACGAAATCATCGCGCGCGTGCCGAAGGTGCTGCGCCGCGTCGCGGGCTACAACATCGATCTGTTCGATTGCCAGAATCCGCGCGCCTACACCGATGACGGCAGCGCGAACCTCGCGCATCTGCTGGTCGGCTCGGAAGGCACGCTCGCATTCAGCCGGCAGATCACGTTGAAGCTCGCGCCGCTGCCCGCGCACAAGGCGCTTGGCGTGGTCAACTTTCCGACCTTCCGGCAGTCGATGGCGCTCACGCAGCACATCGTCAAGCTGAAGCCGGTCGCTGTCGAACTCGTCGATCGCACGATGATCGATCTCGCGTTGAGCAATCCCGCGTTTCGTCCGGTGATCGGGAAGGCGCTGGTCGGCGAGCCGCAGGCGATTCTGCTCGTCGAATTCGCGGGCGAGGATCGCGACGCGCAGCTCGCGTCGCTGAAGCAGCTCGCGGAGTTGATGGGCGAGTTGGGCCTGCCCGATGCGGTCGTCGAGATGCCGGACGCAAATGCGCAAAAAGCGCTGTGGGAAGTGCGCAAGGCTGGTCTCAACATCATGATGAGCATGAAGGGCGACGGCAAGCCGGTGTCCTTTATCGAAGATTGCGCGGTGCCGCTCGAACATCTGGCCGACTACACGAGCCGGCTGACCGACGTGTTTCATCGCCACGGCACCGAAGGCACGTGGTACGCGCATGCGAGCGTCGGCACGCTGCACGTGCGGCCGATTCTCGACATGCGCCGCGACGGCGCGACGAAGATGCGCGCGATCGCCGAGGAAGCGGCCGCGCTCGTGCGTGAGTACAAGGGCGCGTATTCCGGCGAGCATGGCGACGGACTATGCCGTGGCGAATGGGTCGCGTGGCAATACGGGCCGCGGCTCAACCAGGCGTTCAGCGAGATCAAGGCGTTGTTCGATCCGGACAACCGCTTCAATCCCGACAGGATCGTGCGTCCGCCGAAGATGGACGACGCGCGCAATTTCCGCTTTGCGCCGGGCTATCGCGAACAGCGCATCGAAACGGCGCTCGACTGGTCGACGTGGAACGTGAAGCGCGACCCGCTGACGGGAGAAGAAAGCGCGCCCGGCCGCGGCGACGATCTGAGCGGCGGCCTCGCGAAAGCGGTCGAGATGTGCAACAACAACGGCCACTGTCGCAAGTTCGACGCGGGCACGATGTGCCCGAGCTATCGCGTGACGAAGGACGAGCAACATTTGACGCGCGGGCGGGCCAACACGTTGCGGCTCGCGATTTCGGGGCAGCTCGGCGAAAGCGGGCTCGCGAGCGATGACGTGAAGGAAACCCTCGACCTGTGCGTATCGTGCAAGGGCTGCAAGCGCGATTGCCCGACCGGCGTCGATATGGCGAAGTTCAAGATCGAGGCGCGGGCGGCGCGTGTCAAGACGCATGGGGTGCGGCTGCGCGACAGGCTCGTCGCGTTCATGCCGCGCTATGCGGGCGCGGCGAGCCGCATGCCGAGGCTGCTGGCGCTCGCGGACAACGTGCCGGTGCTGTCGACGTGGTTCAAGCGCTCGGTCGGCTTCGCGACCGAGCGGAGTTTGCCGCGGTTCAAGAAGGCGTTTCTGGCCGATGCGGTGTCCGCGAAGCCTGCACGCAACGCTGCGCAGGCGTGCGCGCTGAAAGAAGTCCTGCTGTTCGTCGATACCTTCAACAACCACCTCGAGCCCGACAACGCGCGCGCCGCGCAACAGGTGCTCGAAGCGGCGGGCTACACGGTCCACTTCAATGCACGCCCGGGAGAGCGTCCCGTGTGTTGCGGCCGCACGTTTCTCGCGGCGGGTCTCGTCGACGAAGCGAAAGAGGAAGCGCGGCGCATGCTCGAGCTGTTCAGGCCGTTCGTCGAGCGTGGCGTGCCGGTGGTGGGGTTGGAGCCATCGTGTCTGCTGTCGTTGCGCGATGAATTCCTGCAGTACGGCTTCGGCGAAGAGGCGCAGCGCCTCGCGCAGCACGCATTTCTATTCGAGGAATTCCTCGTGCGCGAAGAAAAGGCCGGACGATTGCAGCTCGAATTGAAGCCGCTGCCGATGCAGCAGGCGCTCGTGCACGGCCATTGCCATCAGAAGGCGTTCGACGCATTCACGCCGGTGCAGACCGTGCTGAAGTGGATTCCCGAATTGAAGGTATCGACGGTCGAATCGTCGTGCTGCGGCATGGCCGGCAGCTTCGGCTATGAAGCGGAGCACTACGCGAGCTCGCAGGCGATGGCCGAGCTGTCGCTGCTACCCGCGGTGCGCAAGCTGGACGCGGCCACGCTGATGGTCGCCGACGGGACTAGCTGCCGGCATCAGATTCACGACGGCGCGGGCGTCGACGCGATCCACGTCGCGCGCGTGCTGGCGATGGCGCTGCGATGACACGGAGCTAACCGCAAAGCGAAACTCAAACGCGAATCTCAAACACCGATAGCCTGCCGGAACCCACTCGGCGTTACCCCGACAGCCTCGCGAAACCGGTGACTAAAGTGACTCGCGTTTGCATAGCCACACTGCCCGGCGATCTGCGCGAGCGGCAACGTCGTCGTGCGCAGCAGCGTGCGCGCGCGATCGAGCCGCTGCCGCGCGATCCAGGCGGCGGGCGGCAACCCGAACGACTCGCGAAACATCCGCGCAAGATGAAACTCCGACAGCGCCGCGACACCCGACAGCTCCCCAAGCGTCAACGGCTGCGCAAGATGAATGTCGATATAGTCGCGCAGGCGGCGCCGCGTCGCGGCCGACAGCCCGCCTTTCAGCGCCACGTTCGCGCGCCGTACGCCCTGGCCGCGCAATAGCAGGCTCAGCACTTCGTGCGCGGTCTCGTTGGTGCGCAGCAGACCGTCGGGACTTTTCCACTCCTCGTTGACGAGCGACTGACACAGACTCGCAATGCGCGGGTCCTCGAAATAGGTGCGATCGGCGAGCGTCAGTTCGCGCGGTTCGCGGTCGAGCTCCTGCACCGCGCGTCGCGTGAAGTGCTCGGGCAGGAAGTACAGATGCATGAAGTGCATGTGGCCGCGCACCCACCAGCGCGATTCGTGATCGCCGGGCAGTGCGCACAGCCGCGACGGCGCGCCGTAGTGGCCCGGCATTTTCTGGCGCTCGGTGCGATAGCCGCCGTCCAGATAGCACGACAGCGTGTGATGGCCGGGCCGTTCGTAGACGGTCTCGTCCTCCTTCGTGTCGCGAGTCCATAGCGCGATCGCGAGTCCGTCGCCGAGCCACGCGAAGCGGTCCAGATGCGCGTTCGCACTGGCCAGCGTGTGACAGACCGACTGGAGGCCAAAAGGCATGCCGGCGGTGGATATCACGGGGACGGACGGGGTGGGGTTCACGGCGGCGCGCGGAGGTTTTCCGGTGTACGGTGGTGGTTGAGCGGCCAGTATACGGCGCGTCCCGTCAGCCTGCGCATCGGCGCGAAAAAGTGCGCAATTTTGGACAATTGCGGGCGGCGGCGCGGTTCCATAGTCGGGCTTTCTTCCATGCTGCGCGTCATCGCAGTCCGTCATTGCAGTCTGAGGCCCGACCATGAATCTCCTCCTTTATGCCATCACCGTGCTGATCTGGGGCACCACGTGGATCGCAATCAAATGGCAACTCGGCGCGGTGCCGCCACCGGTATCGATTGCATGGCGTTTCTGGATCGCCGCGCTGCTGATGTTCGCACTGGCGCGCATCATGCGCCGCCCGATCTGGC
Source organism: Paraburkholderia sp. 31.1 (assembly GCF_014397645.1). Lineage (NCBI taxonomy): Bacteria > Pseudomonadati > Pseudomonadota > Betaproteobacteria > Burkholderiales > Burkholderiaceae > Paraburkholderia > Paraburkholderia sp. 31.1. The sequence goes on along the minus strand of NZ_VZQN01000024.1, from coordinate 29,833 downwards.
CGCCGCGCGACGCCTGGCGCTACCTCGCCGCGCAGGGTCTCGCGCTGTTCTGCCTGAATTTCCTGTGCTTCTACTACGCCGAACAGCTCGTGCCGAGCGGGCTCGTCGCGGTGGTGTTCTCGACCGCGCCACTGCTGAACTCGATCAACGGGCGGCTGTTCATGGGCCGGCCTCTGCAGCCGAGCGCGATTGCGGGTGCGTTGCTCGGGCTCGTCGGCATCGTCTGTCTGTTCGTGCAGCAGATGGCCGGGCATCTCGGCGATCACACCGCATGGCTCGGGCTCGGCGTCGCGTTTCTCGGCACGCTGTGCTTCTCGGCCGGCAACCTGCTGTCGAGCCGCATGCAGTCGATGGGCCTGCATCCGTTCGCGACCAACAGCTGGGCGATGCTGATCGGTGCTGCCGTCCTGACGCTCGGTAGTCTGTTCGCCGGCTATTCGTTCGCGGTGGAACCGTCGGCGCGCTATCTCGGTGCGCTCGCGTATCTCGTGGTGTTCGGCTCGGTGATCGGCTTTACGGCGTACTTGATGCTCGTCGGCCGTATGGGCCCGGAGCGGGCCGCCTATTGCACGGTGCTGTTTCCGATCGTCGCGCTCGCGGCATCGACGCTGTTCGAGGGCTATCGGTGGTCAGCGCTCGCGGTGGTCGGTCTAATGCTCGTGGTGGCCGGCAATCTGGTGGCGTTCGATGTGACGCGGCGGCTTTTCGAGCGTCGCCGGGCGGCGCGGACATGATGAGCGTCTCGCTCAAGGTGAGGATTTACAGGAGCAGAAAAAGCAACTGGATCTCTAATCGGTGAGTCTTTACGGGAACCGGTTTTTACCGGTTTCGTGAAGGAAAGATTGTGTCGGAAACATGGTTCGATGCAAATCGAATGAATTGGATGTATCGGCATTCAATGATCATTTTTTCATCAATAAATTTACTATTTTTATATGAGAGGATAAAACGCCAAATCTGATGTGCGCGTCTCGCGCCTAGCAAGGACCGACTGCCGTGAAGCCTTTTTCCCGCCTTGGCTTGGCCGTGGTGTTAATCCACAGCCTGATCTCGCCGAATGTTTCCGCGCAATCCCAATTGAATTACACGACCTCATGGATCGGTAATAGTTTCGGATTCGGCGACGGCAAATGGATGCAGCAGGATATTCAGGCCATTAGCGTCGGCGCCAATGGCACCGTTTATACGAATGCGCCGTGGGACGAAAGCGGCAGTGAAATCGCCGCCTATCGCGCGGGCGACAAGCTCGCGGTGGCCGGATCGACGCACGGCTGGGGTGCGGCCGGCGGCGACGCGGTGACGGTGAATCACACGTACCTGTACGCGGCGATGTCGATCGGCAACGAGAACAATGCGCTGGTCGGCGCCGACTATCCGCCGGCCAATCAGACCTGGTACGGCGTCACGCGACGCACGCTTGCGAATCTCGCCACCGGCGCGCCGTTTTCCGGCGGCATCGGCAATAGCGCGACCGCGACGAAGAACAGTTTCGTCGCGGTCGATACGGTGAAGACTGGCACCGACGCGAGCATTCGCGGCCTCGCCGCAACCGACAGCGAGCTCTACGTGGCCGACACGTACGGCAACCGGATCGCGGTGTACGACGCGCAGTCCATGCAGCCGCTGCGTTCGTGGAGCGTCGCGTCGCCGGCCCGCATCGCGATCGACACCGACTCGACGCTGTGGATCATCAGCGGCTTCGGCACAGGCAATCTGAGCATCCTGCACTACCGCGCCGACGGCACCGCGCTCGCCGGTCCATTGACACTGCCCGCCGGCACCGTGCCGAGCGACCTCACAGTGACGCCATCCGGCCAACTGCTGGTCGCCGACAACGGCGTTTCGCAGCAGATCCTCGTGTTCAACAAGGGCGCTGGCGGCCAGATGCAGGCGGGCGCGTCGATCGGCACGCGCAACGGCATTTTCCATCCCGTGCGCGGCGTGCCCTGCGATACGCGTTTCAACGGCATCACCGGCATCGGCGTCGACGCGGCCGGCAATCTGTACGTCGCGCAAAATGGCGAGGGACCGCGCGCGCTCGGCTCGGCATCCGTAGGGCAGGGCGCAGTGCTGGAGAGCTACGTGTACGGCACGCGCGTGCTCAACTGGCGGCTCTACGGTCTGAGCTTCGTCGATAGCGGCGCGTTCGACCCGGCCACGCCCGCTTCCATCTATACGGGCTCGAAGCGCTTCACGCTCGATTACAGGCAGCCGGTCGGCCACGAATGGTCATATGCGGCGTTCACGCTCGATCGCTTCGATTACCCCGACGATCCCGCCTTTCACGAGCCGCGCGGCGTGCGTGGCGAACCGATGGTGCGCAGATTCGATGGCCAGCGCTTTCTCTATACGCTCGATCCGGGCGCGCACTATCTGAACGTCTATCGCTTCGATGCCGCGCATGGCGAGATCGCGATACCGTCGGGGATGCTCGCGCAGAATCCGCTGCCCGGCGCATGGCCTGCCGCGCAACCGACGTACGGCGAATGGCTGTGGCGCGACAGCAATGGCAATGGCGCCGTCGACGCGAGCGAGATCAGCGGCAATCCGTCGACCGGCAGCACGGTCGGCGACGGCTTCTGGTGGGTCGACGAACCCGGCAACGTGTGGCTTGCCACGCCATTGAGCGGCGTGCGCGAGATGCCGCTGCAAGGTCTCGACTCCGCCGGCAATCCGATCTACACGTACGCGAGTGCGAAGATGTTTGCGATGCCCGCGCCATTCACGCGGCTCGCGCGGCTCGTCTACGTCGCAGCGACCGACACGATGTATCTGTCCGGTTTCACGAGTGCGATTCCGTGGGACCCGACGCACTGGAAGGAAGCGGGTCCGGTGCTGGCCCGCTACGACAACTGGAGCAGCGGCAACCCGACGCTGACATACACGGTCTCGCTGCCGTGGAACACGCAAAGCGATCCGCAGACCACCACGGTCGGCGTCGCGGTGGCGGGCAACTATATCTTCGTTGCCGAGCTGTACACCGATCGCATCGACGTCTACGACGCGCGCAACGGCACGGCGGTCGGTTACATGACGCCGGGCGCGAGCGTCGGCGGCACGAGCGGCTGGGTCGACGTGTATCTCGGCATCAGCGCGGTGCAGCGCGATAACGGCGAGTACGTGGTGCTGGTCGAAGACGACGCGCGCGCGAAGCTGCTGATGTATCGCTGGACGCCTTGACGTGGATCGCTGTCGCGCCGAACACGAATAGACGGCGGCGCACGATCGGTATATAACAACTTTACCGATGCACTCAATGGAGCGATGTTCGATCATGACGCAAGACGTTTCTCCCAAGCCGCCCTCCGACGATCGTCCCGAGATCGAGCAGCTCGACGCGGCGCTCAGTCACGTCGATCAGCAGGTGTCGTCAGGCGGCATTGCGTCGGGCGCCGCGAAAGGCATTGTGTACAGTCTGATCGAAACGCTCGGCGCGCTGGTCGGCGATCCCGATCTGCCGGAGCACGCACGTTCGGGTTACGAGGGACTGCTGGAGGCCGCGCGAGAGTTGCGCGCGAAGTTGGAGCGCTGAACGCGCGGGTCCGCTCCGGCGCAGCCATCGTGCCGTCTGCTATACAAAAGCGCACTGTGTAACTCACCGTGCGCTTTTTTTCATGCTCACTGAGGCTCACGCGCCGAGCGCCACCTCTTCACCGCTCGTCTGCGCCAGCAACTGGTGAATCTGCGCGACCACGGCCGCGCCTTCGCCGACCGCCGCGGCCACGCGTTTCGTCGACCCGGCACGCGCATCGCCGATCGCATAGACTCCTTCGACCGTGGTCCCGAGGTCGCACGCGGTGGCCGAGCCATGCGCGCTGATGCCGGTCAGCACGAAGCCTTTCGCGTCGAGCTGCACGCCGCAGGTACGCAGCCATTCAGTGTTCGGGTCCGCGCCGGTGAACAGAAACAGATGCCGGGTGTCGAAGTGATCGACGCCGCCGGGCAGCGGCCGCTTCAGCGCGACCGACACGAGCCCGTCCTCATCGCCTTCGAGCCGGCCGACTTCCGAATTCGGATGCACGAACACGTTCGGCAGCGAGCGGATGCGGTCGATCAGATAGCGCGACATGGTCGCCTCGAAACCGCTGCGGCGGATCAGTACGTGAACCTTGGCCGCGTGCGTCGCCAGATAGACGATCGCCTGGCCGGCCGAATTGCCGCCGCCAACCAGCACGACCTCCTGGCGCTTGCACAGCTTCGCCTCGACCGGCGACGCCCAGTAGTAGACGCCGCGTCCGTCGAAGCGCTCGAGCCCGTCGAGCGCCGGGCGCCGGTACACGGCGCCGCTCGCTATCACGATCGCCTGCGCGCTGATGTGGCCGCCGCATTTCAGCTCGAGCCGATACGGCGACTGCCCGCAATGCAGCGCTTTCACGTTGACTGGGATCGCCACGTGCGCGCCGAACTTCTGCGCCTGCACGAACGCGCGGCCGGCGAGCGCCTGGCCCGAGATGCCGGTCGGAAAGCCGAGGTAGTTTTCGATGCGCGAGCTCGCGCCCGCCTGGCCGCCCGGCGCGCGGCTGTCGAGCACGATCACCGAAAGTCCTTCGGAGGCCGCGTACACCGCGGCGGCGAGTCCCGCCGGCCCCGCGCCGACGATCGCGACGTCGTACACGTACGTGTCGTCGAGATCGGGCAGCATACCTAAGCGAGTGGCAAGCTCCGGCATGCTCGGATGACGCAGCACCGAGCCGTCCGGGCAGATCACGAGCGGCAGGTCGTCGCGCTGCGCGGCGAACTGCTCGATCAGACGCAACGCGTCTTCGTCGCGTTCGTCGAGTACCGAATGAGGATGGCCGTTGCGCGACAGGAAGCCTTGCAGCATCACGAGCCGCGCGTCGCTGCTATCGCCGACGAGGATCGGCCCGCCCGCGCCCTTTTCGATCAGCGACACGCGCCGCAGAATCAGCGCGCGCATGATGCGCTCGCCGAGTTCCGCTTCGGCGACGATCAGCGCGCGCAGGCGCTCGGGCGGAATCAGCAGCGCTTCGACGGCGCTGATCGCGAGGCCGTTCACGAGCGCGGGCTTGCCCGACAGCTGCCCGACCTCGGCCAGGAAATGCCCGGCGCCGTGCTCGCCGATCAAGACTTCGCGGCCGATGCCGTCACGCTGATAGACCTTCACGCGTCCTTCGAGCAGAACGAACATGCCGGGCCCGGTGCGCCCGGTCTCGAACAGCAGTTCGCCGGACTTCCAGTGACCGACCTCGCCGAAGCGGCGGAGCCGATCGATCTCGGCGCAACTGAGCTCCGGAAACATCTGGTGCATACGCGTCGACAGCGACGAAAACGGCGCGTCGGCGACGACCCCCTGCTGTCCTTCCACCTCTTGAGTCGAAACGTCCTGAGTCGAAAGCATTGAACCGCTCCTTCGATATTCATTGCACGATTGAACGCGAGGCAACGCGATGCGCGCTCGTACGCCGGGACGAGCCGTGCCGCGCGCGTCAGGCGGACGATGCCGCCGCTGATTACGGCTAAACGGCTTTGGGCGCGATGTCGTCGACCGCGACTTCCGGCGGCGGCATCGCGGGCAGCGAGTCGACCGGCTTGCCCGAATCGCGCCAGGCTTCCATGCCGCCGCGCAGCGGCAGCACGTCGGAGAAGCCGGCTTCGTTGAGCTGCTTGGCCATCCATGCCGCGGAAATCTCGTTCGGGCAGGAGCAGTAGATCACGAGCTTCTGATCGTGCGCGTAGGTGGCGACGATGTCGTCGAGTTGCCGTTCATCGGCGAATTGCGCGCCGGGGATCACGAACGGATCGAGCTTGCGCTTCTCCTCCGAACGGATGTCGAACACGACCGGCGCCCGGTCAGCCGCGAACAGCTTCGCGAGTTCGTCGACCTCGATGCGCGCGGACGCGAGCTTCGCGATCAACTGACGGCGCCGGATCCACCGGTACACCGCGTACAGCACCAGCAACGCGACGACGACGAGCGCCGCCGTGCGCCCGAGCCGCCCGGCAATCGCGAACAGCATGTCGATCTGCCGCGCGAACAGCGCGCCGATGATCAGCCCGGTCCCGGACCACAGCGCGGCGCCGACGCCGTCATAGGTGAGGAAGATGCGGTAGCGCGTGCCCATCGCGCCGGCCATCGGGATCGACACGATCGACAGCCCCGGCACGAACTTCGCGACCGCGAGCACGCGCACGCCCCAGCGGCCGAAGAAGCGCTCGGTCTTTTTCACGCAGGTGTCACGCGACAGCGACAGCCGGCAGATCGTCTTCAGCGTATTGCCGCCGTAGATGCGGCCCGCGACGTACCACGCGCTGTCGCCGATCAGCGTCGCGAAGATCGACAGCACGAGGACCGGCAGCAGTTGCGTGCCGACCGAGCCGGGGTGCATCGCGGCCATCGCGCCGAACAGCACGAGCGACGGCATGGCCGGCACCGGCAGCCCGAGCGCGGCGGCCAGCACATTGAGGAAGACGAGCGCCGGTCCATATTGCGCGACGAGGTCATGTAGCATCGGTTTAACATCCGCGGCCCTTGCGGGCGCAGCGCGGTAAGGAATGCAAAGGGGAATGCAAAGATTATGGACGTATTTTCGAGACGTGCAACCGGCCCGGAAATTGGCCCGTCTTCTGGCTGCGATCAGGTCGCCCTATATGGCCGCATGCCTTGATACACAAGCGTGGCAACCGCTTGTGACAAGTTGCTGAAGGCTGGGTAAGCGCGCTCGACGAGACGCGAAGGCGCTTGCAAAAACCCGTAGGAAAGCGGGGATTGGCGGCGTGAACGGAACGAACGGAAGCACGGCGACGCGCGCAGGCGCGCCCAATGCGAATAATCCCGCGCTGACGCGTCGAAGCGCGACGCAACCGGCGCGAGAGGCTGCCGAGTCACGCGACGGTCACACCCGCCGCGCGCCTGCTTCACTGACGATGATTGTGCTGCTCGCCCGGCAACTCGGCGCCATGCGCGCGGATCGCGGCGATCAGCTCCGCGGGCGTGATTTCGTAGCGCACTTCGCGATGTATGCCCGGCTTGCGCTCATCGACCTCGATCAGCAGGATGCCTTTGCCGTCTTCGGTCGATTCGAGGCGCAGCGAGCGAAGTTCGCGCGCCGTTGCGTCGTCGTATTCGGTGAGCAGGGCCATTGACCCGGAGGACCCGGTGATGCGCATCGAAGTTGTCCTTGTTGCGTTGGTGATGGAACCATTGTACGGGGCGGACGGCGTGCCGTCTGCCGCGTCGTCGTGCCGTGTCGCGTCTGCCTCTGTCTCGCCGGGGTTTTAGTCGAGTGTGACGCTGCCGCTAGCGGATTCGCGGTTGCGGAGCGAGCAACCAGTTTAACGCGACTCCTCGTCGCGACGGACGCATTTTTCATGCCCCACGGTGGCGCGACGTGCGTTCGGGTTTTGTCATGCGGGTGACGCGGGGGCGGGCTAGGAAGCGTTGGGCGCGCGCAAAAAAATAGCCCGTCCGGACAGGGACGGGCCGTTAAACGCCGTTGTTACTCGGGTCAGCCTGCCCTTGCAACATTGGGCGCTGACGACTCCATCCTCGTGCTTCGTTGGCCGGCTGTCGAGGTGGGGGTAATGCGGATCTATCAGATCAAAGTACTGTTTTCCGGTTCGGCGTTCACACGAGGCCGGTCGCGTAATACACCGCGATCACGAAGAACACCGCGAGCGTCTTGATCACGGTGACCGCGAAGATGTCGCGATACGACTGCCGGTGCGTGAGACCAGTCACGGCGAGCAGCGTAATCACCGCGCCGTTGTGCGGTAGCGTATCCATGCCGCCGCTCGCCATCGCGACCACGCGATGCAGTACTTCGAGCGGAATATGCGCGGCTTCCGCACCCTTGATGAACGTATCCGACATCGCGGCGAGCGCAATGCTCATACCGCCCGATGCCGAACCCGTGATGCCCGCCAGCGTGCTGACCGACACCGCGGCGTTGACGAGCGGATTCGGAATGCTTTTCAGCGCGTTGCTGACGACGAGAAAGCCCGGCAGCGCCGCGATCACACCGCCGAAGCCATATTCCGACGCGGTGTTGAGCGACGCCAGCAGCGCGCCCGCCACTGCCGCCTTGGTGCCCACCGCGAAGCGCTGGCTGACGCGACTGAACGCCGTCACGACGACCATCACGATGCCGAGCAGCAGCGCGCCCAGCACGGCCCAAATCCCCACGAGAGCCTTGACGCTCGTTTCGACCGGTGCATGCAGCCCCGGCAGGATGTCCGGGGTGACCGTGAAGGACGGACCGTACCAGGTCGGAATCCAGCGCGTCAGCAGGAAGTTCGCGACGCCGACCATGACGAGCGGCGCGACCGCCAGCAGCGGATGCGGCAACTGCTTCGACTCGACGCGCTCCGGCTCGTTGACGAGGTCGGTGCCGTAACCCTCGCCGGTCGCCATCGCGGCGCGGCGGCGCCATTCCAGATACGACAGACCGACCACGATGATGAACAGCGCGCCGAGCACGCCGAGCGTCGGCGCGGCCCACGAGGTGGTCTTGAAGAACGTCGTCGGGATGATGTTCTGGATCTGCGGCGTGCCGGGCAGCGAGTCCATCGTGAACGAGAACGCGCCGAGCGCGATCGCGCCGGGCATCAGCCGCTTCGGAATGTTGCTCTGGCGATACAGCTCGGCCGCGAACGGATAGACCGCGAACACGACGACGAACAGCGACACGCCGCCGTAGGTGAGCAGCGCGCACACCGCGACGATCACCGCGTTGGCGCGCGAGCGGCCGATATAGCGGATCGCGGCCGCGACGATGGACTCCGAGAAGCCCGACAGCTCGATCACCTTGCCGAATACGGCGCCGAGCAGAAACACCGGGAAGTACAGCTTCACGAAGCCGACCATCTTGTCCATGAAGATGCTCGTGAAGACCGGCGCGACGGCGGCGGGCTCGGTGAGCAGGACGGCGGCGAGCGCCGCGATCGGCGCGAACAGGATCACGCTGTAGCCGCGATACGCAGCGAACATCAGAAACGCCAGCGCGGCGATAACGATGAGAAAGGTCATTGAGTCTCCATAGCCCGGTTGTTCTACATGTTTGCCGTCCCGATCGAGCGACGGTGCGGCGCGCTCGGAACGCAGGTTCCATGCCATGGCTGCCGTTGTGCTGCTGGGCCGCCGTTGCGCATGGCGCGGCCGCGCAGCGGCGGGCCGAGGCATCGTTGGCGGATTGTACCCAAGCGTCTCCGAAACGGGACTTCCATCCGGTGAAGAACACCTGAAACCAGGGTAAGTCATGATGCATAAGGCCTATCGTGTGTCTCAATTTGGAGATAAATTCATCCACCGATTGAGATTGATGCAATCAAAACGATAAGCGGAGACAGCGACAGCATGTTGACCGACTGGACGGGCCTGCCCGCCACCTATGACGACGTGCTTCGTCGGGCGATGGATTCGCTGTTTCGCACGTTCGAAAACTTCAGCGAAGGCACCTTCATCGTCGATGGGCAGGCGCGCGTCGTCTGGATCAACAAGCGGTATGCGGCGCGCTTCGGCTTTGCTGACCCGCAGCAGGCGATCGGCCGGGATTGCGAAGCGGTGATTCCAAACAGTCTGATGCGCGAGGTCGTCAACACCGGCAAGCCGATCCTGCTCGACATCATGGAGACCGATCGCGAGCCGCTCGTCGTCACGCGCCTGCCGCTCAAGGACGATGCCGGCGTGACGATCGGCGCGGTCGGCTTCGCGCTGTTCGACGAGCTGAAAGCGCTGTCGCCCCTCTTTTCGCAGTACTCGCGGTTGCAGCAGGAGCTGATCGCGACGCGTCAGTCGCTTGCGCAGGCGCGCCGCGCGCGCTATACGTTCGGCAGCTTCGTCGGCACGAGCGCGGCGTCGCTCGAAGTGAAGCGCCAGGCGCGGCGCGCGGCGCAACTCGAAGCGCCGGTGCTGCTGCTGGGTGAAACCGGCACCGGCAAGGAGCTGCTCGCGCATGCGATTCACGGCGGCTCGGCGCGCGCGCACAAGCCGCTCGTCAGCGTCAACGTCGCGGCGATTCCCGACACGCTGCTCGAAGTCGAGTTCTTCGGCGCCGCACCCGGCGCGTACACCGGCGCGGATCGCAGGGGGCGGGTCGGCAAGTTCGAGCTCGCCAACGGCGGCACGCTGTTTCTCGACGAGATCGGCGACATGCCGCTGCCGTTGCAGGGCAAGCTGCTGCGCGTGCTGCAGGACAAGGAATTCGAGCCGCTCGGCTCGAATCGGATCGTGCGCGCGGATGTGCGGATCATCGCGGCGACATCGGCCGATCTGCCGGCGCTCGTCGCGGCCGGGCGTTTTCGCGCGGACCTGTTCTACCGGCTCAACGTGCTGACGATCCATGCGCCGGCGCTGCGCGAGCGTCCGTCCGACATCGAGGCGCTTGCCTACGCGATGCTCGAGGATCTGGCCGCGCAGGCAGGCGGCGGCAGCCACTTCGAATTGCACGACGACGCGTTGCGCCTGCTGTGCGCGTACGACTGGCCCGGCAACGTGCGCGAACTGCGCAACACATTGGAGCGCGCCGTGATGCTGTCCGACAGCGAGCGCATCGATGCGCGTATGCTCGCGCCGTTCATCGGCTCGGGGCAGGGCGGTGCGGTGGCACCGGCGCGGACCCCGACTGTCGCGGCCGCCGGCGTGGACGTGGCCGCCAGCGCCGAACCCACCTCGTGGAGCGACGCGATGGCCGCGTTCGAAAAGCGCTTTCTCTGCGACGCGTTGCGCGCGAACGGCGGCCGCGTCATTGACACGGCGAAACAGATCGGCATGGGCCGCGCGACGCTGTACAAGAAGATCGCCGCGCACGGCATCGACGTTTGACTCGCCGCGCCCGGCCAGCCGCACCACGCCAATTGACGCAGCACGAGAGCAGCGTGGCACAATCGCGAGATCGAAAAACAAGACGTGACCGGGGTCTCCATGAAATGCCATTTCTTCTTCGCGCGCCGCTCGCGCGGCATACTGGCCGTCGCCGCGATAGTCGCGCTTGGCGGTTGCAGCAGCAGCGCGCCGCTGTTCCTGCCGGACGGCCGTGCGACCACGCTCGTGCAATGCCCGGTCGGTTCCGACTTGTGCTCGCAACAGGCGGCCGCCAGTTGCAATGGCGCGTTCGACGTCGTGCGCCAGTCGAGCGAGGGCGGTACGTTGAGCCTGATCTACGCCTGCCGCGCGACCGCGAAGTAAGCTACTGATGCCGTGCCGGTGCAATGCCGGCGCGCGCGGCTGGCCGATCCGTTGGCGGCCTTCGGTTTTTTTCACCTGTTCGCAGTTATTCCCTGCCAATTCCCGATACGCTCGCTGACCACGCTCGTGCCATTCCGGTTACCACATGGCCGTCATAAATTCATGCGCCTAATGCGTGTCCGATAAGCGGTTTGCATGCGAATTGGATAAGTAGGCCGCATGCGGCATTTTTACAACGTTGAGTCACCGCGCACCGATTATCCTTTGCGCCCCGACCATGATTTATCTTTACCTTCGGGGCGTCGAACGCAGTCAGTGCGGCAGGCAACGGAACGTGAAATTTGACAGCAGTATTCTTTTTTGAACCGTTGGGATTTAACCCGGCGAGCAGAAATTGCCGGTTTTTCCGACGCAGAAGAAGTTCAGGAAGGTTTTTCCGCTACTGGCGGGCATTACTTTGGGCCGCGCGGGCCAACGCGGCTTCATGCTTTCGATTTTTGCTTCAACACTAATTCAATAAAATCCGGGGAAAGCAATGAATCATCAGCAACTCGAAAAAGACATCGAGCATCTCGAGCACATAATTTCCCATATTTCCGCAGAAGACCGTATTCCTTTGTCTTACTGGCGTAACCGCCTTCAGCACGTTTCCGGCGCGGTTCTCGTACCGGCGCAGGCAACCCGCGTCAAACGCCTCGATGCCGCGCTTTGCGCATTGGAAAAACGGCAGAAAGCCTGAATGTCGTCATTGTGTCCGCCAATCGGGATCGGCAATTAGGAAAGCCGTCGTGTGCGCTTTCGCCGGAGAGGCTTTATCTTTCGGTGTGATCGCCCAAAGCGACCTGGGCGCGCGCACGTTTGCTTTTACCGACACAGGATGAACATGCGGATAGCAGGACTTGCCGCGACCCGGCTCGCGACGCTGACCAACGCGATGCAGGGCTACGTGGAGCGGGGCGAAGTGGCGGGGGTGGTGTCGCTCATATGGCGGCGCGGCGAAATCGGCTACTTCGAACCGACAGGCCTACGCGACGAAGCCGCGCAATTGCCGATGGAGCGCGACACGCTGTTTCGCATCGCGTCGATGACGAAGCCGGTGACGAGCGCCGCGATCATGATGCTGATCGAGGAAGACCGCCTCGCGCTCGATGCGCCCATCTCGCGGTGGCTGCCCGAGCTTGCCGCGCCGCGCGTGCTGCGTGACCCGACCGGCCCGCTCGACCAGACCGATCCATTACGCGCGCCGATTACGGTGCTCGACCTGCTCACGCATCGCGCGGGTTTCGCGTATCACTTCACGGCGACGGGGCCGCTTGGCGAAGCCTACGCCGCCGCGTTCAACGGCTTCGAGGCGAGCGGCGGCAACAGCGCGTGGCTCGCGCGCATCGCCGCGTTGCCGCTGATGTTCCAGCCCGGCTCGCGCTGGCACTACGGCGTGGCGACCGACGTGCTCGGCGTGCTGATAGAACGCGTGAGCGGCATGACTCTTGGGGAGTTTTTCCGCACGCGCATTTTCGCGCCTCTCGGCATGCGCGACACCGCGTTCTGGGTGCCCGACGCACAGCTTGCGCGCCTCGCCACCGCATACAACGTCGATCCCGGCACGCGCCGTCGTGTGGTCGAGGATCATGCGGCGGCGAGCCGCTGGGCCAATCCGCAACGCTTTCAGAGCGGCGGCGGCGGGTTGGTCTCGACCGCCGAGGATTATCTGCGATTCGCGCAACTGCTGCTCGGGCGCGGCCGCGTCGGCGACACGCGGCTGCTGTCGCATCGCTCGGTCGACCTGATGCGCAGCAATTTCCTGAGCCGCGAGCAGCGCCGCCTGCCTGCCTTCGGTCAGGTGATCTGGGCGGGGCAAGGCTTCGGCCTCGGCCTGTCGATCGTCGATGATCCTGCGCAGCAATTGCCGCTCGGCTACCGCTCGCTCGGCTCGTTCGGTTGGCCCGGCGCGTACGGCACGAGCTGGTTCGCCGATCCGGTCGAGAACATGATCGGCCTGATGCTGATCCAGCGCCGCTCGATCGACCCCTTCCCGATGGCCATCGACTTCGAACGCCGCGTCTACGATGCGATCGACGATTGAGCGGGTAGCCGCGCATGCGCTCGGCCGCGCGATTCACTATCCTGTGATTTATTCGTCTGATAGTGTCCGCCAACCATTCATCGCGATTCATCGCAGTGCGTCCAACCGAGGGGGGAACACCGGCATGGCCTCTTACAAACAGCTGACTGCGCAACTCGAAAAACTCCACAAGGAAGTCGCAGCCGCGCGCGAAAAAGAAGTCTCGCAAGCTATCGCCGATATCAAGCAGAAGATTGCCGAATACGACCTGACCGCCGAAGAACTCGGCTTGACGAGCGCCTCGCCGAAGCCGCGCCGCAAGTCGTCGACGACGACGTCCGTCGCCAAGTACCGCAATCCGAAGACCGGCGAAACGTGGAGCGGCCGTGGGCGCTCGCCGGCCTGGCTCGTCGGCAAAAATCGCGAGCGGTTTCTGATCGAAGGTTGAGCTTCGTCGTGGGTGCCGATGCGTCCGTGTTCTCTGAAGTGATGCGTGGTTTGATCCGTTCCGCACCGTTGCAGAGGTCCCGAAAACGCTCACCTTTGCGTGACGCCTGAACTTACACGGCGATATTTACCGATGCGTTCGAGCCTCGCGGGATGCTTCGGTTAGCCAGGCTTTGTCGCGCGACGCACCTCCGCGGGTGCGAATCGCCATCGTGCCGCACCGCCCCGCGCCGCTCGCCGTAAACCCGCGACAGCCTTTGCTGGCGGGCGTTTCCAGGCGTCGAGCAGGAACCTGTTCATAGCGGTGCGAAGCTTTATCGCCGTTTTCCCGCGCATCGCGTTGGTGGCGCCCGCGACCTGGCAGGTGCGTGCATGCGCTTCGCGATCCTCACCTTTGACCGCAAATCGATATTCGCCGCCGTAAGTCCCGAAAACGCTCACCTTTGCCACAAGCATGCGCGGCGCGCCGACGCTCGCGCCGTCGCCCCGTCCGGCGCCGGAGCCCTTTCCCCCGGCCGTCGCGCCAGACGTGTATCATTCGCACCTCGCGCCGTTTTTGCGCCAGCGATTCCCGCATTGTCGAACGCTGGGTCGTGACCCGTTCGCCACCCGTTTTCGGACGCGGCGCGAGCGCCGGCCGATCCGGGCCCGCGCCCGATTCTCGCAGCTCGACGCCGCCGCGCCACGCGCGGCATACCGGCCGCCCACGGCCGCCGGGAACCGCCTGAACCCCTTTCCGTGACCGCCAGACCCGATGTCAGTCTCCGAACTCAAACGCCGCCGCACGTTCGCGGTCATTTCCCACCCGGACGCGGGTAAAACCACGCTCACCGAAAAACTGCTGCTGTTCTCGGGCGCGATCCAGATCGCCGGTACCGTGAAGGGCCGCAAGAGCAACCGCTACGCGACGTCCGACTGGATGGAAATCGAAAAGCAACGCGGCATTTCGGTCGCGAGCTCGGTGATGCAGTTCGAGTACGGCGATTGCGTGATCAACCTGCTCGACACGCCGGGCCACGAGGATTTCTCGGAGGACACCTACCGTGTGCTGACCGCGGTCGACGCCGCCGTGATGGTGATCGACGGCGCGAACGGCGTCGAAGCGCAGACGCTGAAGCTGCTGGAAGTCTGCCGCAGCCGCAAGACGCCGATCGTCACGTTCATCAACAAGCTCGACCGCGAAGTGCGCGAGCCGCTCGAACTGCTCGATGAGATCGAGCAGCACCTCGGCGTGGCGGCGGTGCCTTTCACATGGCCGATCGGCATGGGCAAGGATTTCCAGGGCGTCTACGACGTCCAGCGCGATCAGGTGCGCGTGTTCCGCGCCGGTCAGGACACGGCCGGCGGCGCGGTCGAAACGCTGCAGGCACTGAGCAACGAGGAAGGCGAGCGCCGTTTCGGCCACGCGTGGGTGCGTGCAAAGGAAGAAATCGATCTGATCAGCGGCGCGACGCCCGAGTTCGACCGTGAGCAGTTCCTCGCCGGCCAGCAGTCGCCGGTGCTGTTCGGTTCGGCGATCAACAACTTCGGCGTGAAGGAGATTCTCGATGCGCTGGTCGACCTCGCGCCGCCGCCGTCGATGCGAATGACCGTACAGCGTCCGGTGCAGCCGGAAGAGTCGAAGTTCACCGGCGTCGTGTTCAAGGTGCAGGCGAACATGGACCTCGCGCACCGCGACCGCGTCGCGTTCATCCGCGTGTGTTCGGGACGTTTCGAGCGAGGCATGGCGGTGAAGGTCACGCGCTCGAACAAGACGTTCCGCGCAAACAACGTGGTCACGTTCCTGTCGCAGCGTCGCGAGACGGTGAGCGAGGCGTATCCGGGCGACATCATCGGTATTCCGAACCATGGCACGCTGAGTCTCGGCGATACGCTGACCGA
Organism: Paraburkholderia sp. 31.1; assembly: GCF_014397645.1. Lineage (NCBI taxonomy): Bacteria > Pseudomonadati > Pseudomonadota > Betaproteobacteria > Burkholderiales > Burkholderiaceae > Paraburkholderia > Paraburkholderia sp. 31.1. Next base: position 14,300 of record NZ_VZQN01000024.1, on the reverse strand, counting down.
AGGCGAGCAGCTGCAGTTCGTCGGCCTGCCGTTCTTCGCGCCGGAAATTTTCCAGACCGTCGAAGTGGTCGATCCGATGCGCGCGAAGCAGCTCGGCGAAGCGCTGAAGCAGCTCGGCGAGGAAGGCGCGATCCAGGTGTTCCGTCCCGAAGCCGGCGGTCTGATGATTCTCGGCGCGGTCGGGCAACTGCAGTTCGAAGTGGTGTCGCACCGTCTGTCGACGGAATACAAGGTCGTCGTGCGCATGGCGCCGGCGCGTTACCGGCTGTCGCGCTGGGTGACCTGCGACGATGCGGCCGAACTGCGCCGCTTCACCGACTCGTACTCGGCGCGGATCGCGCTCGATGCGTCCGATGCGCCGACCTATCTGGCCTCGCACGTATCGGAGATCGAAGTCGCACAGAAGGCGTGGCCGAAGATCGTGTTCAACGAGTTGCGCGAGCACTCGGGGGCGCCGTTCAGAAAGGCGATGTAAAGCCGCGAGTCCGCTGGTTTCGAAGCAAAAAAGCCGCGTCGTTCGACGCGGCTTTTTACTTTTCCGCCGCAACAACGTCCCGCGCCAGCGCGCGACTTCGCCTATGCTGACGGAACCACCCGCCTCGCCGCGAAGCCGGCTCCAATTCCTGTCCAACCGCATGGAGCGCCCGTGACCGTTCGCAACCTCGACGCCTTGTTTCGCCCGAAATCCGTCGCCGTGATCGGCGCGTCCGAGCGGCCGGGCAGCACCGGCGCGATGGTCTGGGCGCGTGTCCTGGAAGGCGGCTTCGACGGCCCGCTGTGGCCGGTCAATCCGAAGCACGCGACGCTCGGCGTCCACCCGGTGATTGCCGACGTCGGCGATCTGCCGCAGGCGCCCACCGTCGCGGTGATCTGCACGCCGCCCGCGACGTGGCCCTCGCTGATCCATAAGCTCGGTGGCATGGGCACGCGCGCCGTAATCATCGTCGGCGAGGTGCGCAGCGATGAAGACCGGCTCGAACTGCGGCACGCGCTGGCGGCGGCGCGGCCGCATCTGTTGCGCATCGTCGGACCCGGCAGTCTCGGCGTGGTGTCGCCGGCGCTCGGCGCGCATCTGGGCGCGCCGTCGTGCACGGTCAAGGCGGGCGGCGTCGCGTGGGTGTCGCAGTCGAATGCGCTGACCAACGCAGTGCTCGGCTGGGCACGAGCGCGCGGGCTCGGTTTTTCGCACGCGGTGGCGCTCGGAGCGGAGGCCGACGTCGATGCCGGCGACGTGCTCGATTACCTCGCGAGCGACCCCGGCACCCGCGCGATCCTGCTCGAACTCGACAGCGTGCGGGCGGCGCGCAAGTTCATGTCGGCCGCGCGCGCGGCGGCGCGCAACAAGCCGGTGCTCGCGCTGCGCTCCGGCCGCGACGATCCCGCCGACGGTCTCTACACAGCGGCGTTCCGGCGCGCGGGCCTCGTGCGCGTCGACGCGCTCGACGATCTGCTCGACGAAATCGAAACGCTCGGCGTCGGCCGCGTGGCGGCGGGCGCCACCGCCACGCTGATCACTAGCGACCGCGGTCTCGCGACGCTCGCGCGCGACGCGTTCACCGCCGCCGGCGGCCTGCTCGCGCCGTGGCCGGCCGCGGCGTCGGACGCGCTGCGCGAGGCGCTGCCGCTCGCGGTCGGCGGCAATCCGCTGCTGCTCGGCGACGGCGCGCGTCCTGAGCACTTCGGCACCGCGCTGAAGCTGCTCGGCGAGTATCGCGAGACCGGCACCGCCGTCGTGGTGCACGCATCGACGCATGGCGCGCCCGTCGACGACGTCGCGCAGGCGCTGATCGAGCATCAGCGCTTTGCGTATCGCGGGCTGCTCGCGTGCTTTTTCGGCGGTGTCGATGCGACGAGGCGCGACGCGCTGCATGCGCAGGGTATCCCGGTGCACACGACGCCGCAGCGGCTCGCGCGCGCCTTCGCCCGTCTGGTCGATTACCGGCTGGGCCGCGAACTGCTGATGCAAACGCCGGAAGGCCTGCCTGCGCAGATTCCCGAGTCGATCGACGCCGCTCTGGCGCAGGCTCGCGAAGCGTTGGCGGCGGGCGCGAGCGAGCTTGCCGGGGCGGCGGCGGCGCGGTTTCTGTCGCGGTTCGGGTTGCGGGTGGAGGGTGCGCAAGGAGGGGGCGCCCACGCGTCGGGCGCCGATGCCGACGGCGCCGCAAAACCCATCGTCGACGTCGCCGTCGAACTGCACGACGACGACAACTTCGGCCCCGTGTTCCGCTTCGCCGCACCGCCGATCGACGGCGTTTCCAGCGGGTTGCACGTGTACGGCCTGCCGCCGCTCAATCCGATGCTCGCGCGCGACATCGTCACGCGTTCGCACTACGCGAGGCTGGTCGCGCCGGAGCCGACGCTCGCGGCGTTGACGGCGGTGTCGCAAGCGGTTTGCGACGTGCGCGAGATCGTCGGCCTGTCGTTGAAGCTCAGGGTCTACCGGGACCGCGTGACGGTGGTCGATCCCGTGTTGCGGCTCGGCGCGCAGCGCAGCCGTCTCGCGATCGTGCCGTATCCGCGCCGCTTCGAGGAAACGATCGACTGGCAGGGGATGCGTGTAACGGTGCGGCCGATTCGCCCCGAAGACGAAAACGCGCATCGCGAGTTCGTGCAGGCGATGACGCCGGAAGATTTGCGGCTGCGTTTTTTCGCTTCAGTCGGCGCGTTCGACCACTCGCAACTCGCGCGCATGACGCAGATCGACTACGACCGGGAAATGGCGCTGATCGCGACGGTCGACAACGAAGACGGCGTCGCGCAGACGCTCGGCGTGGTGCGTGCGGTGGCCGATCCCGACAACGAGACGGCCGAATTCGCGGTGACCGTGCGCTCGGATCAGAAAGGGCGGCGCCTCGGCCAGTTGCTGATGCAGCGGATCATCGCGTACGCGCGGGCGCGCGACACGCACTGGCTGATCGGTGAAGCGTTGCGCGAGAACACCGCGATGATCGCGCTCGCGAAGGCCAGCGGCTTCACGATCACGCGGACCGATGACCCCGGTGTGGTCGGCTTGCGGATGGCGCTCGACGAAACGGCGGGGGCGGACCCGAAGTCCGCCGCGCAGAACCAGCCGGCGCGTTGAGCGGCTGACGTCGCGAGCCGCTCAACGCATGGCTTCACCGCCTCACGCCGCCAGCTTCTGAGCCGCCTCATCGACCTGCGCGCGCGTGACCGACAGCTCGTCGAGCCATGCCTGCGCATACACGGCGCCGGTTTCGCGTTCGAGCCGCGCGATCGTCGCGGCGCAGCGGTTCGCGTCCTTCAGCGTCGAAATGAACGCTTTCACCGACTCACCGCCCTTGAACGCGTCGAACAGCGGCACGCGAATTTCGTCGGGCAGCGCACGGGTGGTCCATTGGTACGGCTTGCCGTTGAACGTCAGCGACGGCGGCAGCACGCGCTCCTTGCGCACGGCCGGAATCAGGCCGTAGGTGCGCGCCGCTTCGCCGATCTGCTCGGGCGAAAACAGCTCGTCGGGCGTGATGTGGAACTGCTGGATGAAGGTCTCGATGCTTTGCATCGCGGCGGCGCGGTCGTCGCGGCGCTTCTGCGCGTGGGCGACGATGTCGCGCAGTTCGTCGGCTTCTTCGGCGGAGATCGTGAAGCTCGACTGCTTCTGCTGGAGTTCGGAAAAACGCTGGAATTCGGAATCGGTCAGAAGTTTGGCCATTGCTCAATCGATGCGCGCGCATGAGCCCGTCATGCGGCGTTATTTTGGAAGGGCCGCCATTCTAAACCATGTGTGCGTGCGCGCCGCTGCGCAACTTACCGCGCAACTTACCGATCACGCCGCCTGCTCGCGGAACATCGACAGCGCCTGCACCGTGTCGCGCAGCAGCGTGGTGGCCGCTTCGAGCGTCGGCGCGACGTATTCGTCGATCCGCCGCAGATACGGGCAGGTCAGCACCGCGCTCGCCTGTCCCGACGGCGCGAGTATCGGGAACGTCACGTCGGTGACGCCGAAGGTCTGCTGGCTGTCCTTCTGCCAGAAGCCCGCCGCGCGGATGCGCTCGCAGGCCTCCTCCAGCGCGGCGAGATCGAGCGTCACTTCGCCCTTCACCTTCGTGTGCTCCGCCAGCATCTGCTGGCGCTGCTCGACGCTCTGGAACGCGAGCATCACGCGCCCCGAACCGGTGTCGATCAGGCCGACCCGCGAACCGAGCCGCACTGACATGCCCCATGTGCCCGGTCCGTCGACTTGCGCAATCACCAGCAGGTTGCCGCGGTCGTAGACGACGAGGTGGCAAGACTGCTCGGCCGCGTCGGCGAAACGCTGCATCAGCGGCAGCGCTTCTGCGATCAGCCGGTTCATTGGCGGATGACGGTGCGCGAGCGCGAACAGCTTCAGGCTCAGCGAGTAGCGGTCGCCAGCCGCCGAGCGCACCACGTATTGGCGCGCGACGAGGCGTTCGAGCATCCGGTACATCTCGCTTGCGTTGCGGCCCAGCTGTCGCGTGATTTCGGCGCGCGTGAGTCCTTCCTTCTGCTCGGACAGTAGCTCGAGAATGTCGAGGCCTTTATCCAGCGCGGGGGCGCGATAGCGGTCGTCGTCCTTGTCTTCGGCGTCCATCTTGAGGGTCCGAGAATTCCGTGTGGAGTTCTGATTATCTGGTGTGCGCGGGCGAGTGCGTAGCATTTCGCGAACTGGATGGCCTATGTCCAGGGAAAACCCAGGCATCCGCGCCGCGTAGTTTTCTTGACTTGGAAAAATTCGAATATGAATAATACGTTCATTGGTGAATGAATGCACTTCCCAAGCGGTGCGCGGAGTGTGACCGCCGCACCCTCGCCGCCGCATGGTAAAAAGACCACAAATCTGGAGACACGCTCATGTCGGCATCGATCGTATCGAAAATCGGGCAGCGGCGCCGTATCGGCCGCGGCTCGTTGCTGGTGAGCGGACTGGGGCTCGGCACGGCGCCGCTCGGCGGCCTGTACCGCGACCTGTCCGACGAGGAGGCCCAAGCGACGATCGCCGCCGCCTGGGACGCGGGTGTGCGCTACTTCGACACCGCGCCGCACTACGGCAACACCAAGGCCGAGCATCGGCTCGGCGCCGCGCTGCGCCACTATCCGCGCGGCGAGTATGTGCTGTCGACCAAGGTCGGCCGCCGCTTCGTGCCGCGCACGTCGCCATTCGACGACCGCGAAGGCTGGCAGAATCCGCTGCCGTTCGAAGCGATCTACGACTACACGCACGACGGCATTCTGCGTTCGTTCGAGGACAGCCAGCAGCGCCTCGGCATCATCGATATCGACGTCCTGCTCGTGCATGACATCGGTCGCGTCACGCACGGCGACCAGCATCCGCACTACTGGCGGCAACTGACCGAAGGGGGCGGCTTCCGTGCGCTCGAGCGCCTGCGCTCGACGGGCGCGATCAAGGCGCTCGGCCTCGGCGTCAACGAGGGCGCGGTGATCCTCGACGCGATGGCCGAGTGCGAGATCGATTGCGCGTTGCTCGCGGGCCGTTATACGCTGCTCGAGCAGACCACCCTCGACGACCTGCTGCCCGCCTGCGAGGCGCGCGGCGTCAGCATCCTGCTCGGCGGCGCGTTCAATTCGGGCATTCTGGCGCGGGGCGTCGAAGGCGATCTGAAGTTCAATTACGGCGCCGCGCCGCCCGAGGTGATCGAGCGCGTCGCGCGTCTGGAGGCGGTATGCCGCGCCCATGACGTGCCGCTCGCCGCCGCCGCGTTGCAGTTTCCGTATGCGCACCCGGCGGTCGCCACCGTGCTGACCGGCGCGCGTAGCGCCGACGAATTGCGCGAGAACGTCGCGTCGTTCGAACTGCCGATCCCCGCGGCCTTGTGGTCCGCATTGCGCGACGCGGGCCTGCTCGACCCCCGTGCGCCCGCGCCCGAGGACTGATCCGACCATGCCGATCGACGCTCACCAGCACTACTGGGACCCCGCGCGGGGTGACTACGAGTGGCTGACGCCGGAACTGAAAATCCTCTACCGGCCGTTCGGGCCTGATGATCTGAAGCCGTTGCGCGAACAGGCCGGCATCGAGCGGACCGTGGTCGTGCAGGCCGCGCCGACGCTCGACGAAACCCGCTACCTGCTTGACATCGCGCGGCACGAGCCGTCGATCGCGGGCGTGGTCGGCTGGGTGCCGCTGTTGTTGCCGAACGCGCCCGATCTGATCGAGGTGCTCGCGCGCGAGCCGAAGTTCAAGGGCGTGCGGCCGATGCTTCAGGATCTGCCCGACGACGGCTGGATCGCCAACCCCGATCTCGCGCCGGCGATCGAGGCGCTGATCGCGCACGATCTCGCGTTCGATGCGCTGATCTACGCGCGTCACGTGCAATACGTCGAGGTCTTCGCGCAGCGTTTTCCGGCGCTGCGCATGGTGGTCGATCATGGCGCGAAGCCGCCGATCCGCTACGGCCAGGCGGGCTACCCGGTATGGCGCGACGCGATCACGCGGCTCGCCGCGCTGCCGCAGGTGCACTGCAAGCTGTCGGGTCTCGCGACCGAGGCCTCGCCCGGCTGGACCGAGGACACGCTGCGGCCCTACGTCGAGCATCTGCTGAACACTTTCGGTCCCGCGCGGCTGATGTGGGGCAGCGACTGGCCGGTGCTCGAACTGAACGGCGACTATCTGCTGTGGCATTCGGTGGCGACCACGCTCGTCGCGTCGTTGAGCGACGCCGAGCGCGACGCCGTGTTCGGCGAGAACGCCGCCGCGTTTTATCGGCTTGGATTTCGTTAGCAGCCCATTCAACTGGAGTCGTAGATGACACAAAGACTGGCCGGCAAAACGGCCCTGATCACCGCGGCGGGACAAGGTATCGGTCTCGCCACCGCCGAACTGTTCGCGCGCGAAGGCGCGCGCGTGATCGCCACCGATATCCGCATCGACGGACTCGCCGGCAAGCCGGTCGAGGCGCGCAAGCTCGACGTGCTCGATGGCGCGGCGATCAAGGCGCTCGCCGCGGAAGTCGGCACGATCGACGTGCTGTTCAACTGCGCGGGCTTCGTACACTCGGGCAATATCCTCGAATGCAGCGAGGAGGACTGGGATTTCGCGTTCGACCTCAACGCGAAGGCCATGTACCGTATGATTCGCGCGTTCTTGCCGGCCATGCTGGAGAAGGGCGGCGGCTCGATCATCAACATGTCGTCGGCGGCGTCGAGCGTGAAGGGCGTGCCGAATCGCTTCGCGTACGGCGCGTCGAAGGCCGCGGTGGTCGGGCTGACGAAGTCCGTCGCTGCGGATTTCGTCACGCGTGGTGTACGCTGTAACGCGATTTGCCCGGGCACGGTGTCCTCGCCGTCGCTCGAACAGCGAATCGCCGCGCAGGCTCAGGCGCAGGGCGCGTCGCTCGATGCGGTGCAGGCCGCCTTCGTCGCGCGTCAGCCGATGGGCCGCATCGGCAAGCCGGAGGAGATCGCCGCGCTCGCGCTGTATCTCGCGTCCGACGAGTCGTCGTTCACGACGGGCCAACTCCATGTAATCGACGGCGGATGGTCGAACTGATTCTGATTGACTGACGAACCGGACACTACTGAACGTAAAGGGAAGTGCAACGATGAAATTGCTTCGTTATGGGCCGAAAGGCCAGGAAAAGCCGGGCCTGCTCGACGCGCAAGGCAAGATTCGCGATTTGTCGAAGGTGGTGGGCGATATCGACGGCGCTGGGCTCGGCGATGAAAGTCTCGCGAAACTGCGCGCGCTCGATCCGGCAACGCTCCCGGTCGTCGAAGGTAATCCGCGCGTTGGACCGTGCGTCGGCAAGATCGGCAAGTTCATCTGCATCGGCCTGAACTATGCGGATCACGCGGCGGAATCGAATCTGCCGGTACCGGCGGAACCGGTCATCTTCAACAAGTGGACGAGCGCGATCAGCGGCCCGAACGACGACATCGAAATCCCGCGCGGTTCGAAGAAGACCGACTGGGAAGTGGAACTCGGCGTCGTGATCGGCAAGGCGGCGAAGTATGTCGACGAAGCAAACGCGCTCGAGCATGTGGCCGGCTACTGCGTCGTCAACGACGTGTCGGAGCGCGAATGGCAGATCGAGCGCGGCGGCACGTGGGACAAGGGCAAGGGCTTCGACACGTTCGGCCCGATCGGCCCGTGGGTCGTCACGCGCGACGAAGTCGCCGATCCCCAGAACCTGAGCCTGTGGCTCGAAGTGGACGGCCATCGCTACCAGAACGGCAGCACGAAGACGATGATCTTCAGTGTCGCGAAGCTGGTGTCGTATGTGTCGCAGTGCATGAGCCTGCAGCCGGGCGACGTTATCTCGACCGGCACGCCGCCGGGCGTGGGCATGGGTGTGAAGCCGAACCCGGTGTTTCTGAAGCCGGGGCAGACGGTGCGTCTGGGTATCGAAGGGCTGGGCGAGCAGACGCAAAAGACTTACGCGGCGGAGTAACGCGCTTTCTCTTTCCGTCATATCGCCGTAAATGAAAGGCCGTTCCTGTTTCGCGCAGGAGCGGCTTTTTTCATGGCGTTCCGGCTTTAACTCCCCGCCTCCTGCTCCCCGTTCTCTCCAATCCGATTCACGGTCCCCTGCGCGACCGCCACCAGCTTCTCGCGGTTCCCCTCCATCACGAACACGCTGCACTGGCAGGTCGCCTGATGCCTGCCCGCATAGACCACGCTGGCGCGCGCGATCAGCGTGCCCTTCACTGCCGGGCGCAGATAATTGATCTTGTACTCACCTGTCACGACTCTCGGACCCAGCGACAGCGCGCCAGCGAACGTCAACGCATTGTCGGCGAGATAGCTGATGACGCCGCCATGTACGAAGCCATTGTGCTGCCGCAGTTCATCCCGAATCGGTAGACATAGGGTGAGCTCGTCGCTGCCGGCGTGCATCAGCTCCGCGCCTAGCAGCATGCTGAACGGCTGGGCGTGCAGTGCGCCGCGCGCCCGGTCGAGTAGGTCGGTCATCGTGGTTCCTTCGTGCAGGGTCTGGGTAGTGCATCGGTGCAACAAAACATCCGCGCGGCGTGCGCCACGCGGTCCCTACCCACTCTAGGAAGTGCCGCTGCGCTGCGCAAGGTGATTCGTCGCGACCAGCGGCGCATTGTTGCGCAAAGCAACCGCAATCGCGACGATCGACGATGAAACCTGCACGTAGAGCGCTTTTTGCTGGAATTGGCCTCAAGCCGCCAATCGGCCTGCCGTTAACCCTGATGTACCTCCGTTATCCTTTGTTCCCAGGTGTCCACGATGTTCAGCAAGATCAAGGTCGCATCCGGCCTGCTATGTGTTCTGGCCGCGTTCTGCGTCTTCCAGCTCGTCACGGTAGGGTTGGGCTTCTGGTCACTGACGCGCACGCACGACGACGTCGGCGATCTGTCGAACATCGCGCTGAAGCAGGTCGACGCGGTCAACCAGACGACGCAGCGCCTGATGGACGCGCGCATCAACCTGTCGCGTGCCGGCACGCGCATGGTGCGCAGGGGCACCGAGCCCACGGACATCGTGCAGCACGCTCGCGACCAGCTCGCCGCCGCCGATCAGTCTTTCGCGGCCTTCATGAGCGCGCAGAAGACCAGCGACGAAAACAGCGCGCGCGCCGCCGCGCTCGCCGAACGCTACAAGACGCTGCATGGCGCGCTCGCGGAGCTAGCGCAGTATCTCGACTCGAACAACATCCAGGCCTTCCTCGATCAGCCGACGCAGTCGTTTCAGGACGCTTATCTGGCGGAAGTGCACAACTTTGGGCAATTCGGCGACGCCGCGAGCCGCGCGTCGCTCGATTCGATCGATGCGCGCGTGGCGGCGTTTCGCATCGTCAGCGTGGTGATTTTGCTCGTGCTCGTCGCCGGCACGCTCGCCGTCTATACGGCGCTGCGCCGCGGCGTCGTGGCATCGCTCGAGGAAGCGGGCCGCCACTTCGAGCGCATCGCCCAAGGCCGTCTCGATCAACCGATCGCCGCACGTGGCAGCAACGAGATCGGCCGTCTGTTCTCGGGCCTCGCGACGATGCAGGCAAGCGTCGCACGCACCGTCCAGAGCGTGCGCGAATCGGCCGACTCGATCCATCTTGGCGCCAACGAGATCGCGACCGGCAACGCCGATCTGTCGGCGCGCACCGAAAACCAGGCGGCATCGCTCGAGGAAACGGCATCGAGCATGGAGGAACTCACAGCGACCGTGCGCCAGAACGCCGATCATGCGCGCGAAGCCAATGCGCTCGCCGAGACCGCGCTTGGCGCGACGTCGCGCGGCAGTGAAGTCGTCAATCAGGTGGTCGACAAGATGCGCGGCATCGCGCAGAGCTCCGACAAGATCGCCGAGATCATCTCGGTGATCGACGGTATCGCATTCCAAACCAACATCCTTGCGCTGAATGCCGCCGTCGAGGCGGCGCGCGCGGGCGAGCAGGGCCGCGGCTTCGCGGTCGTGGCCGGCGAAGTGCGCGGCCTCGCGCAACGCAGCGCGCAGTCGGCGAAGGAAATCAAGACGCTGATCAGCGAATCGGTCGCGGAGATTCGGGGCGGCTCGACGCTCGTCGAGCGCGCCGGTGAAGCGATGAGTCATGTGTCGGCGTCGATCTCGCGCGTCACGCAGATGATGGCCGAAATCAGCGCGTCGTCGCTCGAGCAGAGCACCGGCATCGAGCAGGTGAATCAGGCGGTCGTGCAGATGGACGAGATGACGCAGCAGAACGCGGCGCTCGTCGAGCAGGCCGCGGCGGCGGCGGCTTCGCTACATCAGCAAACCGAGCAATTGAAACAGGCCGTTTCCGTGTTCGAAATTTCTGAAAGTGTGTTGCGCACGCAACAGCGCGGAGCAATGTCCGTCGCAAACGCAGAATTCGCATTAACCGGAATGCATGCGCTTTAAAGCGGCGACGCTTGAAAACGGACGCAGAAATAGAAAATGGCCCGCGTAAAGCGAGCCATTTTGCATTAGACGCAAGCGCCTATCGTGACGTCCAAGTCTGTCTCAAAGTACCCGAAGGAACTTAGACCGGCTGGATGTTTGCAGCCTGCTTGCCCTTCGGGCCTTGCTTGACTTCGAACGACACTTTCTGGTTTTCCTGCAAGGACTTGAAGCCCGAAGACTGGATTTCCGAGAAGTGTGCAAACAGGTCTTCGCCGCCGTCGTCCGGGGTGATGAAGCCAAAGCCCTTTGCATCGTTAAACCACTTAACAGTACCTGTTGCCATTTTTGATCCAAATAAATGTTGTGTATTGCATCGCGACCGCAATCGCTCCAATGCGAGAGCGAGCGCGAGGGGAGAGTTGTATCACGTCTTTATGACAGACGCCAATCAACCTGCGTCCGGGTATTCCCCGGTTTTGATGTTTTTTCGCGCTTTGAGAACGTCTGACGAGAACTTTTTTTGCGCCAGGGTTTACCACCAACATCAAATTTCTCTCGCGACCCGGCGGCGGACATTCGTCCGTGCGTGCCGCACTTTATTGAGGCGATCAAGCGTGGAACTTCATCTATCACTGGCCAAATTCGGCTAAGTTCCCGCTCGAAATTCGGCGTCCACAGGCAGCGCCGCGTAGGCGGTGGCCAGATGATAAGGCGTCGTTGACGGCATGTCCGTACGTGCAATTTCGCCGCTCGATGTCTTGCATTCGAACCAGCCGTGTTCATGCAAAAAGCATCGCTGAAAACGTGCGATCTGTTGCGGCAGCGCCGCGCGCACGGCCGGATCGTCGTGACTGGCGAGCGCGCGCAGATATTCCGTCTGCGCCCAGATCCGCTGGGTCGCGTCGCTGACCTTGCCAGCCTCGTCGAGCGATGCGCACACGCCGCCGTTGTCCGGGTTCACGCCATGCTGCTGCGCGAAGGTGAAGGCGCGCGCCAGCGCGTCGGTTAGCCCCGTGCCGTCGAACAGCGCGCCCGCCTGCCTGACCAGCCAGTACCACTCGAACTGATGTCCCGGCTCCAGACGGTTGCCGCTCGCGCCGATAGGCAATTCGGCGATACAGCCGCTCGGCGCATGCACGAAGTGTCGCGCGACCGCGCCAGCGAGGCGTCGCAACGCGGCGCCGAAGACGTTGTCGCGCGTCGCCTCGCAGGCGGCGAGCCACGCTTCGGTCAGGTGCATCAGCGGATTCTGCAACGGCGTGGCGGTGACCTTCGAAAAGTCGAGGTTGAGCGCGGCGTTGAACAGATCGCCGTCGGCGGCGAAGTTCGACTGGATCAGCGCGGTCGTGCTGTGCACGAGCTTCAGCGCGTCGAGGTTGTCGGAGCGCCGCGCGTATTCCGCGCACGCGAACACGACGAACGCGTGCGTATAGAGGTCCTTGGTGGTGTCGAGCGGCAGGCCGAGCGCGTCGACGCTGTAGAACCATCCGCCGTGGTCGGCGTCCCGAAAGGTGCGGGTCAGCGAATCGAACAGCACGCGCGCGTGTTCCATGTCGCCCGCTTGTGCAAATGTGAACAGCTGCCGCGCGCATGCCATCGCCCGATAGCGTTGCGCGGGCAGCGGCTCGCCTCCGGTGGCGTCGAGCGCTTCGTAGGGCAGCTGCAACGCGTGATTGAAGCCGGGCCCGCGCCACATCGGCAGCACCACGTTCGCGAAGTGCTCGCGCAGCGCGGTCGCGGCGGTGGTCGTCGAAGCAGGGGGAGGGGGCGTGCTTGGCATCGTCGGTTGGTTCGGGCGCGCAACGCGCGCAGTGTGTCGAGGCAGTGTTCAGCGCGGCGTTTCAGGATTCCGCTCGCCGAGACTGCTGCGGTGTGCGGCCTAGCATAAAGCAAACGCCTCGCGCTGACAGCTTGGGTCAAGCATCCGAAATGCTCGACGCTGCGCTCGCCTTCGGCACTGGCAGGGCGTGCGGGAATTCCAGGGCGACGACGCGAGGTCGTGAAAGGCGCGAGGCGCGCGAAAGGGCGCAAATCGTCGGGGAATGGCTTCGGCACGGGCGGAGCGCCATGCGACAATGCTGGCTCTAAATATTCCAATGGCAATGACAAGCGGCATCCGGCGCCCCGTTCCTGGCGACGACCGCTTTTTCCTCTATGGCAGATTCCGTAGCATCCCCGCAGTCCATGCCCCCGCGCGTCGCTTCGAAGAAGCAGCGCCAGGGCGCCGTCTCCACCGAAACCGAAAACAAGCTGGCGCGCGCGGCGCGCTCGGCGCAACGCCTCGCGCAACTGAGCAGCGTCGCGCGCGACGACAGCACGCTCGACCTGTTCCCCGACGATCCGACCCGCGCGACGCTCGAGGCGATGAACATCGACGTCCGCCAAGGCACGCTGCACGGCTTCGAACTGCCGGACGTGGTGCTGCAGGCGGTCGGCGTATTCGATGAACACGGGTCGCTCGACAAAACTGCGCGCCGCGCACCGCGTGCGGCGAAGCTGGATGCGCCGATGCCGGTGAACGGGCAGTTGAGCGGGTTTGACGTCGAGCCGGTGATGGCGGTTGCGGATGCGTCTGCAAACAAGCCCGCAAACGAGCCCGCAAACGAGCCCGCAAACGAGCCCGCAAACGAGCCCGCAAACGAGCCCGCAAACGAGCCCGCGAACGGCGCCCCCGACGGCTCAGCGCCGAACGCCGCAGCAAACACCGACGACAAGCCCGCGGCAACGTCGCGTGAGCCATCCGCGCCGCCCAGCTCGGCGATGGCCGCCGCGACCGTCGCGCGCAGCGTGACCGCGTTGCGCCAGGCGGCCGAAGCGGAGTCGGCTGCGACGGCGGGCGCGGGCAAGCCACAGCAGCGTTTCGCCGCGACGTTCGCGAAAGCCGCGACGGCATCGCGCGATGCCGCAGTTGCTACCGCCCCGGCTTCGCTTGCAACGTCCGCTGCGACCGACGGCAGTAGCATGAGCCAGTCCGCCGACGAGCCCGCGACGCGTACGCAATCCGCCTCGCCAGAGGCCTTGACCACGAAACAGGACGACAAGCTCTCCGCCACCGCGCAGTTGACGACACCCCGGTCCTCGTCCGCAGACAACCACGCCGGATTCGCCACTTCCTCGCGTGACGCGCGCCGCACCGACGCGGCCGCCGCCGCGCTACGCTCGGAGCCGGAACTCGACCGCGCGCGCGCCACCGCGTTCGCCGATACGGTCGATGCGCTCTACGGCGTGATCGCCGATCAACGCCGCGCCGCGACCGATCATTCGCGGCGCGTGAAATGGATGCTATCGATCGTGGTCGGTGCGCTGCTGGTGACGGTGACGATCGGCATCGCGCAGACGCTGCTGCTGATGCGCCTCACGCGTGAGACGACGGCCCAGCAACACCGCATCGAACAGATGATGCAGAACCAGCAAGCGGCGATGGTGAGCCTGCTCGACGTGCATACGGCGACAGCGAACGCCGCCTCGGCGCCCGCCGCCACGACCCCCACCGCAGCGAACGGCC